>NZ_JBZVFJ010000150.1:0-1490 GCF_058402725.1 Fundidesulfovibrio sp.
AATGCGCCGCCGAGGGGGATCAGGCACGCGACTCAGCGTATTACGCAGGGGTCTCCATTTCGAAGCCGCTACGAGGCACATTAACATTTGCCATGCACAAATCAAGACGGATATGCGTTCCTGATCCGTCATTTCTTCGAATCGGCGTCCGCAAAGAAAACGGGCGGCCATGGCCGCCCGTTCATCCAACCTTTTCCGATGCCGTGCGCCCCGCGCGGGGCGGCCGGGCTACGCGTTCCAGTCCAGGATCACCTTCCCGCTCCGGCCGCCGATCATCACCTCGAAGCCCTTTGCGAACTCCTCCACCGGGAAGCGGTGTGTGATCACCGGGCGGATGTCCAGACCGCTCTGGAGCATGGCCGTCATCTTGTACCACGTCTCGAACATCTCGCGGCCGTAGATGCCCTTGATCACCAGCCCCTTGAAGATCACGTGGTTCCAGTCGATGGCCGTGGACTTGGGCGGTATGCCCAGAAGCGCCACCCGGCCGCCGTGGTTCATGTTCTCCAGCATGGACTCGAAAGCCCTCGGCGCGCCCGACATCTCCAGGCCCACGTCGAAGCCCTCCGTCATGCCCAGCTCCGCCATCACCTCGGGCAGGCCGCGCTCCAGCACGTTCACCGCGCGCGTGGCCCCCATCTTCTCCGCCAGGCCCAGGCGGTACGGGTTCACGTCCGTGATCACCACATGCCGCGCCCCGGCGTGCCGCGCGATGGCCACCGCCATAATCCCGATGGGGCCCGCCCCCGTGATGAGCACGTCCTCGCCCACCAGGTCGAACGACAGCGCCGTGTGCGCCGCGTTGCCGAACGGATCGAAGATCGCGGCCAGGTCGTCGTCGATGCCGTCGGGAATCTTGAAGGCGTTGAACGCCGGAATCGCCAGATAATCCGCGAAGCACCCGGGACGGTTCACGCCCACGCCCACCGTGTTGCGGCACAGATGCCTGCGCCCCGCCCGGCAGTTGCGGCAGAAGCCGCACGTCACGTGGCCCTCGCCCGACACCCGGTCGCCCACCTGGAAGCCGCGCACCTCCTGGCCCACGGCCACCACCTCGCCCACATACTCGTGGCCCACCACCATGGGCGCGGGAATCGTCTTCGCCGCCCACTCGTCCCACTTCCAGATGTGCACGTCCGTGCCGCAGATGGCCGTCTTCTTGATCTTGATCAGCACGTCGTTGTGCCCGGGCTCGGGCTTCTTCACGCGCTGGAGCTCAAGCCCCTCGCCAGGGCCGGTTTTGACCAATGCTCTCATGCTATGTCCTCCCGCTTCAGCGGTCTGGTTGATTGTCGTTGCGCCAGAGCTTCGCCAGGCACGGCATACGCGGGCGACAGGGCCGTCTGGGGAGAAGCCTCCGGCGGGCAAAGGGCTTCGCCCTCTGCACTCCCGAGTTGCTTCGCGGGCTCCCCCGGGCACGCCATCGTGTCTTTTTCCCTGGTTTTTGGGTCCACCATCGGAGAGGAGAAGGTAGAACGGAATCGCCAAGT
>NZ_JBZVFJ010000150.1:1500-7951 GCF_058402725.1 Fundidesulfovibrio sp.
CCCGCGCGGACCTCGCGGCAGACCGATTTGAAGACGATCTGCCGCGACGTCCGCGCGGGGGGCCAGCACCCGGGGACAAGACCACCGCCAGCACAGCAGCAGACTCCCGCCGCTAAATCACGCCCAGGGCCTTGCCGACCTTGGCGAAGGCGGCGGCCGCCTGTTCCACGTGTTCGGTGGTGTGGGCGGCGCTCATCTGGGTGCGGATGCGGGCCTTGCTCAGGGGCACGACGGGGTAGGAGAAGCCGGTGACGTAGACGCCTTCCTCCAGCATGGCGGCGGCCATGCGCCCCGCCAGGGCGGCGTCGCCCAGCATGACGGGGATGATGGGGTGTCCGGCTCCGGCCAGGGTGAAGCCGTGGCCTTCCATGAGCTTGCGGAAGAGCGCGGCGTTGGCTTCCAGGCGCGCGCGCAGGGCCGCGCCTTCGGGGGAGGCCAGCAGTTCCAGCACGCGCAGGGTGGCGGCGGCGATGGCCGGGGCCAGGCTGTTGGAGAAGAGGTAGGGGCGGGAGCGCTGGCGCAGCATGTCCACGATCTGGCGGCGTCCTGCGGTGTAGCCGCCGGAGGCTCCGCCGAGGGCCTTGCCGAGGGTGCCGGTGATGATGTCCACGCGGCCCAGCACGCCGCGCAACTCCACGGAGCCCCGGCCGTGTTGGCCCACGAAGCCCACGGCGTGGGAGTCGTCCACCATGGTGAGCGCGCCGTGTGTGTCGGCCAGGTCGCAGAGGGCGTCCAGATCCGCCACCACGCCGTCCATGGAGAACACGCCGTCGGTGGCGACCAGGATGTGGCGCGCGCCGTCGGCGCGGGCCTGGACGAGCTGTTTCTCCAGGTCGGCCATGTCGTTGTTGGCGTAGCGGTAGCGTCTGGCCTTGCACAGGCGCACGCCGTCGATGATGGAGGCGTGGTTGAGCGCGTCGGAGACGATGGCGTCCTCGGGGCCCAGGATCGTTTCGAAGAGGCCGGTGTTGGCGTCGAAACAGCTGGAATAGAGGATGGTGTCGTCGGTCTGGAGGAAGTCCGAGATGGCGCGTTCCAGGGCCTTGTGCACGGTCTGCGCGCCGCAGATGAAGCGCACGCTGGCCATGCCGAAGCCGTAGCGGTCGAGCCCTTCCTTGGCGGCCTGGATCATGCGGGGGTCGCCCGCGAGGCCAAGGTAGTTGTTGGCGCAGAAGTTGAGCACTTCGCGGCCGTCCTCCAGGCGCACGAGGGCGGCCTGGGGTCCGGCGAGCACGCGTTCGCCCTTGAAGAGGCCGTCGCGGCGGATCTGTTCGAGGGTCTCGTCCAGTTGGGAAAGGAATTGTTCGCGCATGGGCGCTCCTTGGTCCGGGTCGGATGGGGTCGGGGTCTAGGCGTCGTCCTTGGGCCGTCCCTGCCCGATGCCCAGGAGTTTGAGGGCCCCCTTGGCGTAGAGCAGGAACTGCCGGGGGCTGCGCAGGCTCAGGACCTTGCGCAGGATGGGCATGGGCCGGAAGTAGAAGCGCATGTAGCAGCGCTTGAGGAGCTTGGAAAGCTCGTCGCGGGAGAGGTGTTCCTCCCAGATGGGCTCGACGAAGTTGGGCACGGGGTTGAGGGCCTGGGCGCGCCAGATGTCGGCGGGGAAGAGGCCCTTTTGCACGCCGTCCTCGAAGATCTTCGTGCCGTGGTAGACGATGAGGATGTTGAACTGGGCGAAGTCCGAGTCGATGGAAACGGCGGTCTCGATGAGGTGGAGCACGTCTTCGCGGGTCTTGTGGTGGGGGAAGCCGATGATCCAGTTGGTGCTGGTGACGATGCCCGCCTTGCGGCACATCTTCATGGCCCGGCGCACCTGGGCGATGGTGATCTTCTTGTTGATGTCGCGCAGGCCTTCGTCGGTGGAGGTTTCCACGCCGAAGAGGATCTGGCGGCAGCCTGAGCGGCGCGCCAGGGCGAGCATGTCCTCGTCGATGGCGTCCACGCGGCCCCGGAAGGCCCAGGTGATGTCCCAGCCCCGGTCCAGGATGGCCTGGGCGATGGCGCGCACGCGCTTGGCGGAGGCGTTGAAGAGGTCGTCGAAAAAGAAGAATTCGCGGATGCCTTCGCGGTGGTAGGCCTCCATCTCGGCCAGGATGTTTTCCACGCTGCGGGTGCGGTAGGAGGAATAGGGCCGACAGCAAAAGGTGCAGTTGAAGGGACACCCGCGCGAGGAGCAGATGGTGCCCACGGGCTCGCCCGTGCCGATGGCGGAGTAGTAGCGCTTGAAGTCCAGGGCGTCGAAGGCCGGGAAGGGCAGGGAGTCGATGTCCTTCACGAATCCGGCGGGGCCGGTGAACACGGGCGCGCCGTCCAGGCCCCGGAAGACCAGGGCGGGGATGTCGGCCAGGGGCGTGCGGTCTTCGAGGGCGTCGAGGAAGCGCGGCAGGGTGTGTTCGGCCTCGCCCAGCACGAGGTAGTCCACGCAGTCGTGGGTGAGGCTCTCGTTGGGAAAGAGGTCGGCGTGGGGGCCGCCCCAGACCAGGGGGACGCCGGGCAGCGCTTCGCGCAACCTGCGGGTGAGGGCCAGGGCGTCGTGGAGGTTGGGGGTGTAGACGGTCATGCCGACGACGTCGGGCCTGATCTCCAGGGCCTTTTTGACCACCTCGGCGTGGTTCATGCCCTCCAGGATGGTGTCCAGGAGCACGACCTCGTGGCGTCCGTGGGAACGCAACGCCCCGGCCAGGTACATGATCCCGATGGGCGGGAAGATGCCGATGTCGGAGGCTTCGAGCTGCCAGGAGCTGGAGGTCTTTGCGATGCTCAGGTCCGGGACGTTCATGAGGAGGATTTTCAAGACCCAACTCCTTGCTCGATGTCGGAAATGATTTTGGCGGGCACGCCGCCCGCCACGCAGCGGGGCGGCACGTCGCGGGTGACCACGGCCCCGGCGGCAATCACGGCGTCGCGGCCCACGCTTACGCCGCCCAGGAGCGCCGCGCCCGCGCCGATCCAGACGTTGTCGCCCACGGTGACGGGGCGGCCGGTGTAGGCGCGCTCCACGGCCTGCAGGTCCAGTCGGCGGAAGTCGTGGTCGCCGGTGACGATCATGGCCCCGGGGCCGATGAGCACCTGCTCGCCCAGGGTGATGCCCCCCTGCCCCGAGGCCAGCACGGCGTTCACGCCGATCCAGCAGCGCGCGCCGACGACGATGCCCTCGCCGGGGCGCGAATCGGAGGTGAAGGTGCACAGGTAGGCCGCGCGCATCACGCGGGTGCAGTCGCCCAGCTCGATGGCGGCGGCGGAGGCGTGCAGCCGGGCGAGGCGGTCCACGTAGACGCTCCGGCCCAGGCGGATGGAGTCCATGTGCAGGAGCTCCGCGCCTGACTCGAACACCGGGGTGGAGGCGCAGGCCCCCAGGAGCGGGCGGTAGAGCGCGCCGCGCAGGGCCATGCCGGGCAGCCCGGGGAGCCAGCCCGCCAGGGCCTGGGCGGTCTGTTCCAGGGCGTAGCGCAGGGGGCTCGCGGCGCGCGAGGCGACGTAGGCCGCGAGACCGGCCTGGCCTGTGCGGCCCATGTAGTCTTGGAGGCGTCCTTGGGGCTCTTGGCGGGGATTGCTCATGGCGTGCTCCGGAATGCAGCGGGTCCGGCGGACCGCAAGCCGTCCCCTTAGGCCGTTTCGACGGCGCAGGCAAGCCCCGGCGGCGGCTTGGGGGCCTTCCCGGCGTGCCGTGCGCGGCCGCGCAGCCAGAGTCACCCTTGCCTTGATGGCAAAGAATGATATCATCATCTCGTGAACAGCGCGCACCGAAAGACCCTGGCGGCCATCTTCCGCGATCCCTCGCCCAGGGGGCTGGAGTGGTCCAGAATCGAGGCGCTGCTGCAGGCTCTGGGCTGCCGTATCACCGAGGGCTCAGGCTCGCGCGTGCGCATTTCCCAGGATGGGCACGTGCTCAACGCCCATCGCCCGCACCCGGGAAAGGACGCCAAACCCTATCAGGTGCGCGGGGCGAAGGCCTTCCTCGAACAACTCGGCGTCACCCCATGAAGCGAGGCGCGACATGATCCCCATGACCTACAAAGGCTACGCGGCGCACATCCAGTACAGCGACGAGGACGGCTGCTTCGTCGGGAGCCTCGCGGGAATCTCCGACATCGTGGGATTCCACGGAGACTCCGTGACGGAAATCCGAGCCGCGTTCCAGGAGGCCGTCGACGATTACCTGGCGGGATGCGAGGAGCACGGCATCGAGCCCAAGAGGCCCTACTCCGGCAAGTTCATGGTGCGCATGGCCCCGGAGATGCACGCCCGCGCGGCCATGACCGCAGCCGCCTCGGGCAAGAGCCTCAACGCCTGGGCCGCCGAAGTGATCGCCCGGGCCTCCATCTAGCTCCGCGTCCTCACGACCGCTCTCCGGTGATTGCCGACGCAGGCAGCTGAAACCATTCTCTTTTACATTGAAAAGCATCCCATGCTTTTCAAAACCGCGACATCGGCCCCCGCCCCCTCCCGGGCTTGCCTGCGCCCGCCGGAATGGCTATCTCACGGCGGATCAACGACAAACCCGGAGCGAACATGTCCGCCAAGTACACCATCCACCCCATCGTGGCCGGTTCCAAGCGTTTCGACAAAGGCTTCATGACCTACCAGCAGGAGATGGGCACGCCCTACGTGATCCCCCTCTACGCCTGGCTCGTGCTGGGCGGCGACAAGAAGATCCTGGTGGACACCGGGGAGCTTCGGCCCATCGTCAGCCCCGACCGCGAGGAGTTCATCGGGGCCAAGATCGAGACCATCGAGGAAGGCCTGGCCCGCCACGGCCTCACCCCCGAGGACATCGACATCGTGATCCACACCCACCTGCACCGCGACCACTGCGAGAACGACTACAAGTTCACCAACGCCATCTTCTACGTCCACGAGAAGGAGATGGAAGTGGTGCACGACCCCCACCCCCTGGACTACCGCTACCAGGAGGACTTCATCCTCGACGTGGAGGAGAACGGCCAGATCAAGACCCTCTCCGAAGACACCGAAGTAGTCCCCGGCATCACCATGATCCACACCCCGGCCCACACCGAGGGCTCCATGAGCGTGCTCATCGAGACGGCCAAGGGCAAGGCCCTCATCACGGGCTTCTGCTGCATCATGGACAACTTCTACCCCGCCAAGGAAGTGAAGGGCCTGGGCATGGAGGTGATCCCCCCCTCCACCTGCCTGGACTTGAAGGAAGCCTACGACATCGTGCTCAAATGCCGGGACATGGCCGACATCATCATCCCCCTGCACGAGCCCAGGTTCGCCAGGGAAGGGACCATCGGCTAGCCAGACATCGCCTCAACGGCCCGCGCGCGCCACGGCCGGACGCGCGCGGGCCGTCGCGCGCCGGACGCACCCCGGCCCTCCTCCGGCCCCGACCGGAGGCCCCATGCCCAGCCGCCCGTTTCCTCCCTTCGCCGCCCGGCTCCTTCCGGGCCTGGTCCTGGCCCTGCTCCTGGCGGCCTGCGCCCCCAAGCAGCCCCCGGCGGCCTACCAGCTGGGCGACTTCGAGGTGTTCGCCCTGGGCGACTACCGGGGCACGATCCCCCTCAAGGAGCTGGCCCAAAACGGCGACTTCGGCCTGGGCACCCTGCACGGCCTGGACGGCGAGATGGTGGTGGTGGACGGCGTGTTCTACCGCGCCGACGGGCAGTGCGCCCTCACGCGGCCCTCCATGGACGCGCTCTCGCCCTTCGCCAACCTGGTCACCTTCAAGGCCCAGGGCCGTGAGGCCCTGAAGGACCTGCCCCACATGGCCGCCCTGACCCAGTGGCTGGACGCCCGGCTGCCCAAGGGCGGCTTCGCGGCCGCCCGCGTGGACGCCGGGTTCAAGAGCCTGACCATCCGCAGCGTGCCGGGCTATGCCCAGCCCTGGCCCAACCTCACCGACGCCCTCAAGACCCAGCACGTGAAGACCATCGCGAACGCCCGGGGCACCCTGGTGGCACTGCGCGGCCCGGCCCGCCCCGGCGGCGGCTGGGTTGCGGGCTGGCACGTCCACTTCGTCAGCGAGGACCGCACCCTGGGCGGCCACGTGCTCGGCTTCGACGGCCTGGAGGGTCAGGCCGCGTGGATGTCGCTGGAGCGCCTGGTGCTGGAACTGCCCACGCAGAAACCGTGACGGCTCGCCCGGTCCCGCCCTTCTCCGCCGCGCCCCGTTCCGTCGTGTCCGGCTCTGGCGTGTCCGATTCTGGCGTGTCCGATTCTGGCGTGTCCGGCTCTGGCGTGTCCGGCTCTGGCGTGTCCGGCTCCGCCCCGACGGCGCGTCTCCTGGCCGCCCTGCTGGCGCTTTGCCTGTGCTGCGCGCCCCCGGCCCGGGCCGGGGGCGACGCCCCGTACGCCCGAGTGCTTGCGGCCCACGCGCGCGGGGGCCTCGTGGACTATCCGGCCCTCAAGGCCGACCGTGCGGACCTGGACGCCTTCCTGAGACCCCTGCGTAATACGCTGAGGCGCGTGCCTGATCCCCCTCGGCGGCGCA
>NZ_JBZVFJ010000151.1:0-7871 GCF_058402725.1 Fundidesulfovibrio sp.
CATCGGCCTGACCGTCGTGTTCTTCCTCAGCCACTACATGTTCGCCTCGGTGACGGCGCACGTGGCGGCCATGCTCCCCGTGATGCTGGCGGCGGCCATGGCCGTGCCCGGCCTGAACATTCCCCTGGCCTCCATGATGCTGTGCTCCACCCTGGGCATCATGGGCGTCATCACGCCCTACGGCACCGGCCCCTCGCCCATCTACTACGGCTCGGGCTACATCAAGGGGCGCGAGTTCTGGGTGCTGGGCATGGTGTTCGGCCTGGTCTACCTGGGCGTGTTCCTGCTGGTGGGCTTCCCCTGGAACCTGGCCAGGATGTAGCCTCCCCTTCCCGCCTTCCGGTCCGGCCCGCCCCGCGCGGGCCGTTTCGTTTCGCGGCCCGCCCCGTCCGCTTCCCCCGTGCGTTCTCCGCCGATCCGTGGTATGGGCCGTAACCCGTGCCGTGCGGCGGGAACCCGATCGCGGGGGACAACCATGCTCAGGCGTTTCTCCATGGCCGCGCGCCTCTTCGGACTGGTGGGGCTCTTCACGCTCAGCACGGCGGCCTCGCTGGCCTTCGTGGCCGCCGTCTCCCACCGCCTGGAAGAGGTGGTGGTGCAGCACACCCAGCAGATCATGCTCCACGGCGAGCGGGCCAAGATCAAGGCCGCCACCCACTCCATGGCCCTCACCCTGGCCTCGGGGCTCAAGTTCGCCAAGACCGAGTCCGAGCGCAAGGCGCTCATCCGCGAGGTGCTCGACCCCGTGCGCTTCGAGGAGGACGCCTCGGGCTACTTCTTCGTCTACCAGGGCACGGTGAACGTGGCCCTGCCGCCCAAGCCCAACCTGGAAAACCAGGACCTCAAGGACTTCGTGGACGCCGACGGCGTCTATTACGTGCGCGAGCTCTCGGCCATGGCCCACGCCGGGGGCGGCTTCGTGAGCTACATCTTCCCCCGCCCCGACGGACCAGAAGAACGCAAGATATCCTTTGCGGAGATGATCCCCGGCACGGACATGTGGGTGGGCACGGGGGTGTACCTGGGCAACGTGGCCCGGGAGGAGGCGCGCATCGGCGAGGTGGTGCGGGGGCTGTTCAACCGGGCGCTCACGGTTTCGGGGCTGGGCATGGCGGCCATCGTCGTCGCGCTGGCCCTGGTGAGCCTGGCCATCGCGCGCAGCGTGGCCCTGCCCCTGGCCGAGGCCACCCAGGCGGCGGAGCGCATCGCCTCGGGCGACCTGGACGTGCGCCTGGCGGCCTCGGGCCGCGACGAGGCCGCCAGGCTCCAGGGCGCGCTCAACCGCATGGCGGGCATGCTGCGCGAAAACATCCGGGAGATCCAGGCCCGGCGCGAGGAGGCCGAGGAGAAGGCCAAGGTGGCCGAAGAGGCCCTGGGCCAGGCGCGCAAGGCCAACCAGGAGGTGGTGGCCCAGGTGGCCCTGCGCGTGGAGAGCCTCCAGAAGATCTCGGATTCGGTGGCCCACCAGCTGCGCAACCCCACCACCATCATCGGCGGGCTGGCGGGGCTTCTGCTCAAGAAACCGGCGCTCCAGGAGAAATACCTGGACTATCTCGACGGCATCCTGGACGCCGCCCGCCGCATCGAGCGCATCACGGCGGCGGTGAAGGAATACAGCGCCATCCATGTGGACGACGTGACGGAATTTCCGGCCCAGGAGCTGCTGGAGGAGGCCCGCCGGGCGGGCGAGCGCGCGGCGCGGGAGCTGGGCGTGTCCGTGGCCTGGGAGGTGGAGCCTTCACCGGCCGCCTTGCTGGCCGACCGCGACCTGCTGGCCATGGCCGTGCGCGAGGTGACGGTGAACGCCGTGGAGGCCCTGGTCCCGGCCGGAGGGCGGGTGTCCCTCTCGGCGCGCCACGGCACCGACGGCTTCGACCTGGCCGTGGCCGACACCGGCCGGGGCATGGGCCCCGAGGAGATGGAATACGTGCTGGACCCCTTCTACAGCACCAAGAGCGTGGGCGTGGGCATGGGGCTCACCAAGGCCAACCGGGCGCTCCAGGAGCACGGAGGGCGCATCGTGATCGAGAGCCAGCCCGGGGCCGGGGCCGTGGTGCGCATGATCCTGCCCGAGGGCGGCCGCCCCCGGGCGCGAACGGAGGATTGACAGCCGGAAACGAAGCCCGGCGGGCGACCGCGAGGGGTTCGCGCTGGCCCGCCGGGTCAGGAGTCATGGAGGCTGTCGGCTACCTGTCCCTGCCCAGGTACTGCACCATCTCCGGGTCGGAGAGGAGCATGGAGAGCGACTCGCTCAGCACGTCGTTGATCATGCGCGCGTTGGCGTTCTCGTCCGGGGCCAGGGCCAGCTCCTTCTCGTGGGTCACGGGGTAGGAGCCCTCCCAGCGGCCGGGACCGTTGACCACCCGGGCGGACAGCACGCACTTCACCGTCACCTTGCGCGTCACCGTGAGCGACTGGGCCGCGTAGGTCAGCTCGCGCACCGTCACCGAGAGGGAGAGCGGCGCGCCCTCGTGCCAGGGCGCGGGCTTGAAGCCCAGGTTGGCCAGGGTCTTCATCACTTCCTCGCCCACGGGCTTGGAGAGGTCGCCGCCTTCCACGGTGATGGCCGCCGTGCGCGAGCCGTCGGCGTTGCGGTAGCCGATGGCCTGGCCGTGGCGCGCGTCCGAGACCTGCAGGGCCACGGTCTTGCCCTTGCCCACGTTGCCCGTGGGAACCTTGGCCTGGGGCGCGAGCGTCACGCTCTGGGACGGCACTGCGGAGCATCCCGCCAGAAGGACCAGAAAAGCCAACAACGGAAGAACGCGTTTCATGTGTTTGTCTCCTTGAGCTTAGCCGTCGTTTCCCACATGGCCGTCACCAGTTCCTCCAGGGCCTCGCCCGTGAGGGCGGAGATCAGGCGAATCTCCATGCCCCGCTCCCTTGCCGCGCGCAGCACGGCCTCGCGGGCTTCGGGGTCCAGGAGGTCGGCCTTGTTCACCGCGCGCAGCTGGGGGCGCTCGGCCAGTCCCGGGTCGTAGCGCACGAGTTCCTCGTCCACCAGGTCGAATCCCGCCAGGGGGTTGTCGCCCTGGATCTCCTCGGCCGAGAGTAGGTGCACCAGCAGGCGCGTGCGCGACACGTGCTTGAGGAAATCGTGCCCCAGGCCCTGGCCCGCGTGCGCGCCCTCGATGAGCCCGGGGATGTCCGCGGCCACCAGCTGCGCGCCGTCCTCGCCCTGGATCACGCCCAGATTGGGGGTGAGCGTGGTGAAGGGGTAGGAGGCGATCTTGGGCCGTGCCGCCGAAACCGCCGAAATGAGCGTGGACTTGCCCGCGTTGGGCAGCCCGATGATCCCCACCTCGGCCAGCAGGCGCAGCTCCAGGCGCAGGCGCTTCTCCTCGCCGGGCTCTCCCGGCTGGGCGAAGCGCGGGGCGCGGTTGGTGGAGGTCTTGAAGTGCATGTTGCCCTTGCCGCCCCGGCCGCCGCGCGCCGCCACCCACTCCTGCCCCATGTCGGTGAGGTCCGCCGCCAGGCGCTCGCCGTCTTCGGAGAGCTCGTGGATCAGGGTGCCCTGGGGCACCTCGATCACCAGGTCCTCGGCGTTGCGGCCGTTGCACTGGCTGCCAAGGCCCGGCTGGCCGTTCTTGGCGTCGTAGCGGCGCTTGAGGCGCAGGTCGTAGAGGGTGAGGAGGCTCGGGGACACGCGGAACACCACGTTGCCGCCGTCTCCGCCGTCGCCGCCGTTGGGGCCGCCGAAGGGGATGAACTTCTCGCGCCGGAAGGCCACGCAGCCCCTGCCGCCCTTGCCCGAGGCCACGGTGATCTCTGCTTCGTCCACGAATCGCATGGTTGATGTCCTCTCTTCTAGAAGCGGGGGCGATACGGCCCCGGGGCTGCTGCGTCAAGCCCTCGTTTCCATGGGCATCTCCTAGACGCAGCGGGCTTTCGCGTCAAACGTCCGCGCTGGCGTTCCCCCGCGCCTGCTGCTATGTGCCCGGCCATGATCCAACGTCTCGAATTCCTGCGCGACATCTGGCGTCTGGCGCGTCCCTACTGGTTTTCCGAGGACCGCTGGGCCGGGCGCGGCCTGCTGGCGGTCATCGTGTGCATGAGCCTCACGCTCGTGTTCATCACCGTGCTTCTCAACCAGTGGAACAACGCATTCTACGACTCCCTCCAGAACCGCGACCTGGACGGCTTCTACCGCCAGCTGGGGTATTTCTGCCTGCTGGCCTTCGCCTACATCGTGGTGGCGGTCTACCAGCTCTACCTGAACCAGATGCTCCAGATCCGCTGGCGGCGCTGGCTCACCGAGCGCCACCTGGAGCAATGGCTCAAGGACCGCGTCTACTACGACCTCCAGACCAGGGGAAGCGCCACCGACAACCCCGACCAGCGCATGGCCGACGACATCGGGGCCTTCGTGACCCAGACGCTCACGCTCACGCTGGGGTTCCTGGAGGCCGTGGTCTCGCTGGCCTCGTTCATCGGCATCCTCTGGGGGCTCTCGGGGTCTTTGGAGTTCACGCTGTGGGAGCGGCAGTTCAGCGTGCCCGGCTACATGGTCTGGGTGGCCCTGTGCTACGCGGTGCTGGGCACGTGGCTCACCAAGCGCGTGGGCCGGCCCCTGGTGGCGCTCAACTTCAACCAGCAGCGCTACGAGGCGGACTTCCGCTTCAGCCTGGTGCGCCTGCGCGAGAACGCCGAGGGCGTGGCCCTCATCGGCGGCGAGGCCGACGAGGCGGGCATCTTCCGCGCCCGCTTCGCCAACGTGGTGCAGAACTGGTGGGCCATCATGAGACGGCGCAAGGCCCTGGCCTGGCTCACCAACTCCTACGCCCAGGCCGCCGTGGTGTTCCCCTTCCTGGCCGCCGCGCCGCGCTACTTCTCCGGGGCCATCCAGCTGGGGGGGCTGATGCAGACGGCCTCGGCCTTCGCCCGGGTGCAGGGCGCGCTCAGCTGGTTCGTGGACGCCTTCACCGAACTGGCCTCCTGGAAGGCCACCGTGGACCGCCTGACCACCTTCCGCCGCGCCATGGACGAAGCCCGCGCCCGGCGCGAGAACCCGGACGCCCTGCGCGCCGAGGTCGGCGCCTGGCCCGTGCTGGATCTGCTCGACGTGGACCTCGACCTCCCCGGCGGCGAGCCCCTGCTGCGCGGCGTGAACCTGCGCGTGGAGCCGGGCGACACGTTGCTGGTCACCGGCCCCACGGGCTCGGGCAAGTCCACGCTGTTGCGCGCCGTGGCCGGTCTCTGGCCCGAGGGGCGCGGACGCATCCTGCTGCCCGGGGACCACTCCCTGATGTTTCTGCCCCAGCGGCCCTACCTGCCCCTGGGCACGCTGCGCCAGGCCCTGTGCTACCCCTCGCCGCCCGGGGGCATCCCCGACGAGGCCATGCGCCAGGCCCTGGCCCTCTGCGGCCTCACGCGCCTTGGCGAGCGCCTGGACCACACGGCCTACTGGCCCCAGGAGCTCTCCCCCGGCGAGCAGCAGCGCCTGGCCTTCGCCCGGCTGATCCTCCAGGCCCCGGACTTCGTCTTTCTGGACGAGGCCACCTCGGCCGTGGACGAGGCCGGGGAGGAGGCCCTCTACGCCCTCCTGCGCGAGACCCTGCCCCATGCGGCGGTCGTCAGCGTGGGACACCGGGGCACGCTGGAGGCCTTCCACGCCCGCAGGCTGGCGCTCTCGGGCGGCCGCCCCGGAACGGCGCGGCTGGCCGAAGCGCACTGAACACGGAGGACCCCATGAGCAAGACCGTCGTCTTTGTCCACGGCAGCCCCCGCAGGAAAAGCAACACACGCATGCTGGCCCTGGCGGCCATGGAGCGCCTGAAGGAACTGGGCGTGACGCCCCACGAGATCGACGCCCCGCGCCTGGAGTTCCGGCATCCCGGCTGCACCGCCTGCTCCAAGTGCCAGAAGAGCCCGGACTACGGCTGCCATGTGGACGACGCCGTGGCCCGCGCCGTGAACTCCCTGCCCGGCTACGACGCCCTGGTGTTTGCCACGCCGGTCTACTGGTTCAGCTACCCGGCCCAGCTGAAAATCTTCGTGGACCGCATGTACGGGCTGGTGAAGTTCGGCGAGAACGACGCCCTGCTCACGCCCCTGGCGGGCAAGCCCCAGGGCATGCTGATCACCGGCGGCGGCCCGGCCGAGGACAACCTGGAGCTTCTTGCCCGCCAGAGGGCCATCCCGGTGGAATGGAGCGGCTCTCCCTTCGCCTCCTGCCTGTTCCCCAACGTGACGCGCGCCCCCGGGACCATCGGACGCGACGCCCAGGCCATGGCCAAGGCCCGCGCCTTCGGAGACACCCTGGCGGGCATGATCCTGGGAGGCTGAGCCCCGCGCGCGTCCTGGCCGGAGGCGCAGGCCCCCGAGGGACGCACGGGCCGCATGGGCCTGAGCCAGGCCGCCTGCGCGGCGCGCCGTCAGCGCGCGTCCGCCCTCAGCCCAGGCCCGGGGCGGCCGGAGACGGGCGAGCCCGCCGTCCCCCGGTTCCGACCCCGGTTCCGGGCCAGGCAGGCCGGACGCCTCAGGCCCCCCTGGCGCGGCGCACCGTCACCGTCTCGCCGCCGATGCCCCAGTTGTCCGTGGGCACCTCGTCGATGACCACCACCGTGGTGGCGGGGTTCTTGCCCAGCACGTCGCGCAACAGGGCCGTGACGCCCTCGATGAGTTTGGCCTTGGCCTCGGGGGTGGCCCCCTCCTGGGTGATCTTGATGTTCACGTAGGGCACGGGACGCTCCTTCCTGTTGACGGTTTCGCGGCCCCGGAGGCCAGCCAGGCCCCGGCGCTCGCGCTTGCGAGCCCCACGGCCAGGGCCGGGGGCAGTTCCTCGCCCAGCAGAAGCGCCGCCAGCCCCCCGGACACCGCCGGGACCAGGGCCATCAGCGCCCCCATGCGCGCCGGTCCCAGGGACTCCTGGGCGCGCAGGTAGAGCCACATCACGAGCACGGTGGTCACCACGCCGTGGTAGAGGGCCTGGCCCGCCAGTTCCGGCCAGCCAGCCCCGGCCAGCCCCTTGGGCAGCCAGAGCAGATAGGCCGGCAGGTAGACCGCAGCCGCGCACACCGCCGCCGCACGGGTGAGCGTCCAGGCCGCCACGCCCCAGCGCCGGGCCAGCACACCGTAGAGCGCCCAGGACAAGGCCGCCGCCAGGAAGAGCGCGTCCCCGGCCCGCACGCCCTCGCCCGCGCCTTCGCTCCACGAAACCCAACCCAGGCAGGCCAGTCCAAGAGCCACCAGCCCCAGGCCGCGCCACTGCGCCGCCCCGGGCCGCGCGCCCAGGAGCGCCCAGCCCAGGAAGGCCGTGGCGAAGGGCAGCACGCCGGGGAAGAGGAGCGCCCCGTGGGTGGCCGGGGCCAGCCGGAACCCCCAGTACACCGTGAGACCATACGCCGGACCGCCCAGGGCCGCCAGGGTCCACACCCGCCATGAGCCCCAGACCTCCCGGCCCAGCCCGCCGCAGAAGGGCGCGAGCGTAAGCGACGCCGCCGCCAGGCGCAGCGCCAGGATGTCCCAGGGCGAAAGCGCCGTGGGACCGGCCAGCCCCAGGCGGCTCACCAGCATGAACGCCGCCCAGAACCCGACCACCGTAAGGCCCGTGAGATACCCTTTGCGCATGCGACGACTCCTTCCCTGTCACCTTGCACCCGCCATGACCTTCGTGTAAAATGATCTTTGCAGAACATAACATTCGCAAATGGTGAACGATGGACCTCACAGACCTCTCCGTCTTCCAGGCCGTGGCCCGCTCCGGCGGGGTCACGGGCGCGGCGCGCAGGCTCAACAAGGTGCAGTCGGGCGTCTCGGCGCGGCTGCGCGGGCTGGAGGACTCCCTCGGCGTGGAGCTTTTCGAGCGCCGGGGGCGGCGCATGCTCCTCACTTCGGCCGGGCGCACGCTCCTGGACTACGCCGGGCGCATCCTG
>NZ_JBZVFJ010000152.1:0-7859 GCF_058402725.1 Fundidesulfovibrio sp.
GGCGAGGCCCGCGTAGGCCACCAGTTCGCGGGCGCGCTCCAGGGCCTGGGCCTCGTGGACGCGCGCGGCGCGGGAGCCGAAGAGCCCGCCCCAGAAGGAGGCGTCGGCCTTGGCGTGCAGGGGCACCCGCACGTTGTCGAGCACCGAAAGCCCCGCGAAGAGCCGGATGTTCTGGAAGGTGCGCGCCATGCCCAGGCGCGCCACGTGGGCGGGGTCGGCCCCGGTGATGTCTTGGCCCTGGAAGCGCACGGTCCCGGCACTGGGTTTGGTGAGCCCGGTGAGCATGTTGAAGAGGGTGGTCTTGCCCGCGCCGTTGGGGCCGATGAGCCCGAAGATCTCGCCCTCCTGCACGCAAAAGCCCACGCCCATCACGGCCATGAGCCCGCCGAAGCTCTTGGAGAGCCCCTGCACCTCCAGAACGGCGCTCATTTGCCCCTCCCGGACAGAAGGCCCGCGATCCCCCTGGGCATGTACACGCAGGCCAGCACGAGCACCACGCCGTTGAGGATCATGCGCGAATCCTTCAGGGGCCGCAGGATCTCAGGCAGGCTCACCAGCAGGGCCGCGCCCAAAAGCGCCCCCCACTTGGAGCGCGAGCCCCCGATGAGCACGTAGGCCAGGCAGGCCACGGCGGCGTCGAAGGTGCCCTGGCGCACGTTCCATGTGTTCAGGAAAGGCGCGCTCATGGCCCCGGTGACGCCCGCCAGGGCGCACCCGGTGACGAAGGCCTGCACCTTGCGGAAGGTCACGTCCACGCCCATGGCTCGGGCGGCCAGTTCGTCCTCGCGGATGGAGAAGAAGAGCCTGCCCGCACCGGAGCGCTCCAGGCGGTGGATCAGGGCCAGCGTGAGAACCAGCAGCGGCCCGAAGAACCAGATGTAGGCCAGGCGCGACTCGAAGGGCTGCGGGATGCCGAAGATGCCCACGGCCCCGCCCGTGACGGGCATGTTCAGGGCCGCCACGCCCACCACCTGCACGAAGGCGATGGTGGCCAGCGCCAGGTAGATGCCGCGCAGGCGCAGGGCCGGATAGCCCAGGGCCACGCCCAGCGCCACCGAGAGCGCCAGGGCCGCCAGCCACTGCACGGGGTAGATCATGAAGCCCAGGGCATCGCGCAGGGGGGCAAGCCCCGGGTGCGTGCCCATCACGGCGGCCACGTAGCCGCCCAGGGCGTAGAAACCGATGCTGGCCAGGGAGAGCTGCCCGGCCATGAGCGGAAAATAGAGCGAAAGACCCAGCAGGGCCTGCTGCACCACCGCAACGAACAGAAAGCCGTAACGGGCGACGAATTCTTCCATGGCCTAGACCTTCTGCTCCACATGCGCGCCCAGGAGGCCCTGGGGCCGCACCAGCAGCACGGCGAAGAGGAGCACGTAGGCCACGGCCTCCTTGTAGGAGGACATGTCCGGGGGCAGGAAGGCCTCGGCCAGGCCGATCACCAGCCCTCCCACCACTGCTCCGGGGATGGAGCCCAGCCCGCCCAGCACGATCACCGCCAGGGCCTTGAGCCCGTAGGCCACGCCGAAATACGGCCCGGCCAGCCCGAAGCTCACGCCGATGAGCGTGCCAGAAAGCCCGCCCAGCACGCCGGAGATGAAGAAGGTGCCCAGGATGAAGGTGTCCACGCCGATGCCCAGGAGGGCTGCGGTGTCCGGGTTCTCAGCCGTGGCGCGCAGGGCCTTGCCCTTCACGGTGAAGTGGATGAACCACACCAGGGCAAGGAGCATGAGGAGGCTCACGCCGAAGAGGATCACCTGCACGGTGCGCACGGCCACCATCTTGCCGCCCACCTTGAAGATCATGGCCGGGGGGAGCGAGCCGAACACGTCCGGCGGGAAGGAGTAGATCTCCGCGCCGAAGAGGTACTGGATGAGGTTCACCAGGATGAGCGCCACGCCCAGGCTGGAGACCAGGGCCAGCAGGGCGTCGGCGCCCCTGCGGCGCAAGGGCCGGAAGGCCAGGCGCTCCACGGCCATGCCCGCCAGCCCCGAGAGGGCCGCGCCCAGCAGGAGCGCGGGCACGAAAGGCAGCTTGAAGGGCAGGGCCACGCCCGCCAGCAGGCCGTTCAGCCCGAACTGTCCCACGGCCAGCACGTAGGTGAGGTAGGCCCCCAGGGTGAACACCGCGCCGTGGGCGAAGTTGATGATGCCCAGGATGGAGAACACCAGGGTGTAGCCCAGGGCGAACACGGCGTAGACGCTGCCGATGGAAAGCCCGTTGAGGAGATTCTGGAGGAACCAGGCTAAGGACATGGTGATGGGCCGGATGTGCTAGGAGGTTAGGTCTCTCCCCGCCGGAGCGGGATGGGGCCGGGCGATGCCTCGCCCGGCCCCGGAGCGGACTATTTGTTCACGATCACGTAGGCCCCGGTCTTGCCGTCGGGGTTCATCTTGATCTGGGAGACGAAGAAGGTCTTCTGGTGCACCTCGCCGTCGGCGTCCAGGGCGATTTCGCCCATGGGGGTGAGGAAGGTGGCGTTCTGGAGGTTCTTGTTGAGCAGATCGCGGACCTCGGCGAGCTCCATGGCGGTGATCTTCTTGCCGGAGTCCTTCTCGACCTTGGCCAGGGCCTCCACCACCACCTGCACCGCGGCGTAGGCCTGGGCGGCGAACTGGGGGGGCATCTTCTTGTAGGCTTCCTGGTATTTTTCCACGAAGAGCTTGTTCACGGGGTTGTCGGCCTGGGCGCTGTAGGCCTGGGCCACCAGGATGCCCTCGCAGAGCGGGCCGCACACGGGAAGCATGTTGGTGGAGTTGAAGCCGTTGCCGCCCACGATGGGGCCCTGGTAGCCCAGCTGCCGGAGCTGCTTCACAAGGTTGCCGCCGTCGGCCGCCAGGCCGGAGATCACCACCATGTCCGCTCCCGCGCCCAGCACGGCCGTGACCTGGGTGGTGAAGTCGGTGTCGGTGGTCTGGAACTTCTGGATGGTGACGGTCTCCAGGCCCAGGTTCTTGATGGCTTCCTGGAAGATGCCGGTCTCCGAGGTGCAGAAGGCGTCGTTCTGGGCGAACATGACGGCCACCTTCTTGATCTTGGGGTCCACGGAGAGCACGTACTTGAGCGAGTTGGGGGCCACGTCGGTCATGGGAGCGGAGACGCGTCCCACGTAGGGGCCGATCTGGGCGATGCCCTTGGCGGTGTTGGAGGGGCCGATGACGGGCACCTTGGCGCGGTCGGCGATGGGGTCGGCGGCGAAGGCCTGCTGGGTCAGGGTGGGGCCGATGATGCCCACCACCTTGGCGGTGATCAGGCTCTGGAAGGCGTTGATGGCCCCGGCCTCGTCGCCGGCGGTGTCCTGGTAGATGATCTTGAAGGGCGTGCCGTTGACGCCGCCCTTGGCGTTGAGGACGGCCTCGGCGATTTTCGCGCCGTTGACCTGCTCCTCGCCGAACAGGGCCACGTTGCTGGTGGTGGCCACGGCCACGCCGATGGGGATGGGGCTCGCCACGGGCTCGGCCAGCGCGTTGACGGCCAGAGCCAGCAGCAGGGCCAGGAGCGGAAGCACTCTGGTCATGCGGTCCTCCAAACGGTTGATGTTCTCGGAAACGCGACAGAATCCCCTTGAATGCCGCATTTTGTCAAGCCATATCAAGAGGCGGGGCGCCTCGCGTCGAGGCCCCCGCCTGGAGGGGGCGTTGCCGCGGAAAGCCCGGACCAGCACCATCGGAAGCCTTGCCGACGGCGCGTCACGCCGCCCGGGCGCGCCAAAGCAAAGGGCCGCGAGACGTACGCCTCGCGGCCCAAGGTTTCAGCCCGGGGGCCGGGTTCTAGTGGTGGTTCTTTTCCTTGGGCTCCTTGCCCGTGAGGAACTTCCACCAGCCCACGGCGCAGGCCAGGGCGACGGCCATCAGGATGTAGGCGGCCGCTTTGGCGAAGACCATCTGGTCGTGATAGACGTGGAATTCCATGGCGATGCTCCTAGTGGTGGTCCTTGTAGGCCGGGTGGTCCGAGAAGATGGCCATGTACTTCGAGATGAAGCGGAAGCACAGGATGATCAGGGTGACCACGAACACCGACACGATGATCTCCTGCACCGAGGGGAAGTACCGCTGGTCGGGAGTCAGGTTGATGTTGAAGGCGAACCAGGACACGTTGAAGCGGTTGAACACGATGCCCAGCACCGAGATGGTGGCGGCCGCCTTGATGGTGCCGGTGTTCTTCGAGCGGTAGCCTACGGCGTAGAGGAAGCAGGGCAGCGCGATGAAGCCCAGCATCTCGGCCCACCACATGAGGGCGAACTTGCCGTCGAGCAGGTAGGCCCACTTGTGTTCCCCGGCAATGGGGACCCACTTCATGAAGAAGTAGCCGAAGAGTACGATGGAGCACGCCTTGGCGAACATGAACATAACGCCGTCATGGTCGCGGTTGTACTCGGCGCTCATGCGGCTATGCATGTAGTGGTGCGAGATGGTTCCCTCGAAGATGACCATCGACATGCCCGCAACCATCGAGGATATGAAGAATTGCAGCGGCAGGTGCGAGGTGTACCACAGGGGGTGCATCTTGGTGGGCGCGATCAGGTACAGCATGCCCAGCGAGGACTGGTGCATGGTGGAGAGCACGATGCCCATGATGGTCAGGGCGATGGTGGCCTTGTGGATGATGTGGCTGATTTTCTGCCAGCCCACCCAGTCGGTGAAGTTGGGCAGCCACTCGATGGCCAGCACCGTGACGTAGAGCATGACGCACAGGCCCACTTCGAAGAGGACCGAGCTGGTGCCCTGGGAGACGAACACGGGATAGGGCAGCTTCCAGGGCTGGCCCACGTCGTAGAGCAGGGCGTAGACGACGAAGGCGTAGCCGAGGAACGCCGTGAGGATGGCGGGTTTCACCGCCGTGCGGAAGCCCTTGATGTTGAAGATCAGGGCGGCGCAGGTGGTGGTGTAGCCGCCGGCGGCCAGCGCGACGCCGCAGAGCAGGTCGAAGCTGATCCAGATGCCCCAGGGGTTGTTGTTGTCGAGGTTGGTCGTCTTGGCCAGGCCGCCGATGAAGAAGCGGTTGATGGTGACGAACACGCCCACCACGAAGATGGCCGACAGGATGGGGTGCTCCTTGGCGAACTTCAGGTAGGTGACGGGGTTCATGAGACTCTTGATGACGTCCCAGGCCCCGCTCGGCGGCAGAATGACCGGCTCAGCGCCGTGACCGTGATGGCTCATGGTCGGTCTCCTTTACTTTTTGGCCCGTTCGGCGGCGAGGGCCTCGGCCACGGCTTGTTGTTTCTCGTCCTCGGCGCGCTTGTCCTTCCACTTGGTGATCTGCCAGATGCCGCCCAGCAGGACGGGCCAGAGGCAGGCCACCAGGGGCACCAGGCCCAGGGCGCCGGAGGTCATCTCCGGGGCGGGGGTGTTGCCCACGTTCTCGGGCAGGCCGATCTGGGCGAAGGGCACGCTGGAGATGTAGAGCCAGTTGGTGCCGCCCATCTCGCGCTCGCCGTAGACGTGGGGGATGTAGCGCCCGGGCACCTGGCCGATGCGGCTCCAGGCTTCCTTGATGAGGTCTTCGCGCTTGCCCCACACCAGGGCTTCCATGGGGCAGGAGCTCACGCAGGCCGGGAGCTTGGCCTTGCCCGCCTTGATGTGCGGATGGCACATGTGGCACTTCTGCACGTAGGGGATGAGCTTGTCGTACTCGTAGGCGGGCACGTTCCAGGGGCAGGCCACCATGCAGTAGCGGCAGCCCACGCACACGGAGCCGTCGTAGGTCACCGCGCCTTCGGGGGTCTTGGTGAAGGCCTTGACGAAGCAGGCCGAGGCGCAGGCCGGCTCCTTGCAGTGGAAGCACTGGGC
This sequence comes from Fundidesulfovibrio sp., assembly GCF_058402725.1. Classification (NCBI taxonomy): domain Bacteria; kingdom Pseudomonadati; phylum Thermodesulfobacteriota; class Desulfovibrionia; order Desulfovibrionales; family Desulfovibrionaceae; genus Fundidesulfovibrio; species Fundidesulfovibrio sp. The sequence continues at coordinate 5,791 of NZ_JBZVFJ010000152.1, forward strand.
CTTCTTGTACACCGGGGACTTCCCGCCCGCGGCCGCCGGCATGTACTTGTTCACCAGGGTGTACATGGTGGCGTCGGTGCGGGCCTTGTCGTTCATGCCCTTGGTGTCCTCGAAGGACTTGGGGTCCTTCTTGGGCAGCGTGGTCCAGGGCTTGGTGACGTTTTCGGAGTTGATCTGGTTGCAGCCCAGTTCGCACTGGCGGCAGCCGATGCAGCGGCTCGCGTCGAAGAGCACGCCGTAGGAGTTGGGATAGCCGTTTAAGGAGTGCCCGCCTGCCGCGTTGGCCTGTCCGGTCAGGGCAGTGGCCGTGGCCGCGCCGGCGAGTCCCAGGAAGTGTCTGCGATTCATGGGTACCTCGTTATTTCTTGGGCGCGTGGCATCCCTTGCAGTCCGTGGCGGCGACGGGCTCCACGCCCATGGCCTTGTGACACTGGATGCACTGGATGTGGTAGGCGGCCATCAGGCCGGGACGCTTGGGCTCATCGGCCGAATTGGCCTTGCCGTGACAGGTGCCGCACTTGGGGGGAACCATGTCGGCCGGGGTGTTGTGGTGGCAGCCCTGGCAGAGGGTTCCGGCCTCGGAGTGGAAGGCCTTGGCCAGGTCGCCCTTGGCGGCGGCCTTCAGGTAGTCCACGTGGGCGGAGTGGTTGAAGGACACGGGCATGTACTTCTTGGAGAGCGAGCCGATGTCCACGGTGTCGGGCTGGGCCAGCTTGGCGGGCTGGGCGGCCGGGGCCTTGGGGTCCTTGTGGCAGGTCGCGCAGGAGGCGTCCTTGGGCCCGGGCGCGATGCCCTGGTGGCATCCGGCGCAGTTGGCCTTCTTGGCGGCCTGGTAGTGGCAGCCCACGCAGGAAAACTTGGAGGTGGCGGAGTGCATGGCCTGGGAAAGCTGGACGTTGCCGCCGTCCGGGGAGCCCTGGCTGGTGTGGCACGTGGAGCAGGGTTCCTGCGAGCCCGTGTGATGGCAGGAATCGCAGTTGGGAACCGCGGCCTCGTGCTTTTGATGGTTGAACACCGCCTTGGACAGGGGACCCTGTCCGGGCTTGCCGCCGATGGCGGTTCCGCTCATGACGATCTGGGGGGATTGCGCCTTGGCCTGCCTGCCCTCGCCCACTTCCAGCCCGGCCAAAAGGGCCGCTGCCAGCGTGAGCGTCAGAGCCAGGAGACAGACCCTGCCCCAGCGTGACCTGGAAACACGTTTCACCATACGCACCCGTCCTTGCCTCTAGGGTTGAACGCCTGAACCCGCGCCATCCGGGACCCCACCCCCCAGGCAACGCGGCGCTGCTGTAAACAGCTGGCCTGAAAACGATTTCCCAGTGGAACTAGAACACATGCAAGAGCTTCGTCAAGCAGTTCGTGAAAGTTGGGACAATGCCGCCAGGCCGCGCCCCCATTGACTTCCCGACCGCTCGCCAGTCTGGGGCCCCGCAAAACCGGACATTTCAGGGCCGGATGACGCCCGCGACGGTTCCTAATTCATACCAGTGCAGTAGCATTGAATCCAACTCCAAAGACCCCTTCCAGCAAGGCAAACATGCATCCTTCCGTATGGTTGCAAATCCGGACCATTGCCCTTCCCCTCTTGGTCGCCCGACGGGGTTCTGTCCGCAAGCGTCCCACCCGTCGCCGCCAGGTCGCCGCGCTTGGCGCATCAGGGCCATGGCCGGGAGAATTCTTTTCCGATCCGGCCCGGCGCAACAGCCAGACGCTGTGGACTGTCCGCGCCAACCCGACCCGCGCAGCGCCTGAGGCAGACGCATTGCGCGGCATTCCTGACGGGTGCACGCCAAGACGCCGCGCGGCGCAGCCATCCCTGGCAGTTGGCCTCCTGGCAGGCTTGCCTGCCGCTCCGCCGCCGCTCAAGGGGACGCCCCTGCCTGGAGCGGTTCCGCGCCCGTCCTGGCCGCGCCACCGTCCCGCCGAAAACGCACGCGCGCTTGTTCCACTCTGGAACAAGCGCGCGAAAAGGCCCCGGCTTCCGGTGTCTCAAGTTTCTCCGGAAGCCGGGGCGGGGGGATGGGGACTTCCCGGCCAAATGCGTCGGTCTTACTTCACTGCATGGCACC
>NZ_JBZVFJ010000153.1:0-7821 GCF_058402725.1 Fundidesulfovibrio sp.
AGTTTATCGTAGAGCTTGCGCTTCTCGGGGTCGCGCAGCACCTCGTAGGCCTCGTTGATTTCCTTGAACTTGCCCTCGGCCGTGCAGGCGCCCGGGTTGAGGTCGGGATGGCACGTGCGGGCAAGCTTTTTGAAAGCCTTGGAAATCTCCTCCTGGGAGGCCGACTTGGTGACGCCCAGGAGCTTGTAGTAGTCTTTGTATTCCACGTGATTGTCCTTTGATCGAAGGCGTTGCCCGGCTGCAAGTTTACATAATAATGCGCCCCCGGATTCCGTCAAGGACGTCCCGGGCGCTTCGACCGATTTCCCTATACACCAATCGGGCAGGGACGGAACAGGCCCCTCGCCTGGCGCGGCCAGGGCCTGCGCTCTCGCGGAATGGGCCTGAAGTCTGGCGGCGGGGTTCTCCGGGCCGTGGCCGGCGTTGCAATCCCGGGCCAGTCGGGCTAGCACGCCCCCATGCCAAAGGACGAATTCAACAATCCCTTCGGGGCGCTCAAGAGCCTCAAGCTCAAGAAGAAGGAAAAGCCCAAGCCGCCCCCGCCGCCCAAGCCCGCGCAGACGGCCGATTCTCCGGCCGACGACGGCGATCTCTTCGCCCAGGCCATGGCCGGGGTGAACCGCATGGGCGCGGAGGCCTCCGGCCGCCAGGTGGCCGCGCGCGTTCGCCCCGTGGAGCCACCGCCCCCCACGGACCCCGACGCCGAGGTGCGCGCCAGGCTGGCCGACCTGGTCTCGGGCAAGGTGGAGTTCGAGCTGGAGTTCACTGACGAGTACGTGCAGGGCTTCGTCAAGGGCATGGACCAGAAGATCTTCCGCCAACTCAAGGCGGGCCAGTACAGCCCGGAGGCCCACCTGGACCTGCACGGCCTCAACGCCGACCAGGCCTACGAGGGCCTGCTGCACTTCATGCGCGACGCCTATTTCAAGGGCAGGCGCACCATCCTGCTCATCCCCGGGCGGGGCATGAACTCCCCGGGCGGCATGCCGGTGCTCAAACAGGAACTCAAGAGCTGGCTCACGCGAGATCCCCTCAAGCGGGTGGTGCTGGCCTTCTGCACGGCCCAGACCCGGCACGGAGGGGCCGGAGCGCTCTATGTGCTGCTCCGGCAGCGCAAGAAGACCGAGGGCAAGATCAAATGGGACAACTGGTGGGGGGAGTAGGCCCGGCCCGGTCCGCCTGACCGCCCATCCCGATGGCGGGGATCGCCAGCCCCGCCCGAGCCAGACGGCAGACCGCAAGGCGTGGCCCGGCGACTGCCCGGCGAGACGCTCCCTCTACTCCCGCCTGCCCCGTCGCGGATGCGTGACGCCTTCTCCGAAGATCGCGTCGTAGAGCGCCGTGTCGCCGCTGCGCGCATCGAAGCATTCGTGGCTGGTCACGGCCCGGCCCGAGGCCAGCAGGTCGCTCACCGTCACGAGGCGGTAGCCCCTGGCCTTGAGCTCCGGCAGAATGGTCTCCAGGGCCTTGGCCGTGCCGTGGCCGTTGCCGTTGGCGTGGCCCAGCACGATGGAGCCGGGCCGCACCAGGCGCAGCACGTCCCGGGCGATGGCCTCGGGCGCGCGCTTGCCCGCGTCCATGGTGTTCACGTCCCACTGCACGGCGGCGAGCCCCAGCCCGGCCAGCATCTCCAATGCCTCGGGCCTGCAGCGCCCGTAGGGGAAGCGGAACACCCGGATGGACTTCGGCGCGGAGGCCGCCGCCCCGGGCAGCCCCTTGGCGGCCGCCAGGGCCTCCAACTCCTCACGGGCCAGCTCGTACTGGGCCTGGGTCCAGTCCAGCTGTTCGCGCATGCGCTCCCGGGAGAGCACAGCGAAATTGCCATGGGTCCAGGCGTGGTTTCCGATCTCGAAGCGGGGATCGGCCATGAGTTGCAGGGTCCGCTCCGGGTGGGAGCGCATCCACCGGCCCGAGAGAAAGAAAGTGGCCGCCGCTCCGTGGGCCCGCAGGGCGTCCACCAGTGCCCCGTCGTAGCCCGCGCGCTGGTCGGAGAGTTCGCAGAGGTCGAAGGTGAGGGCCACAAGCTTCTCGCCCCCCGTGTCCACGCGGCGGATGGAGCCCTGGAGGTTCCGGGGCAGCGGGGTGAGGGCGATGCGGGGTTCGGCGCGCGCCGGCCCGGTGGGGTCCGGCTGCTCCAGGCGGCCCGCGCGCTCCTCGCCGGGGCGCGCCGCCAGTTCGGAAGGGGGCCACAGTTGCTGCGCTGCCGCCGCCTGGACGGACGCGAGGATGCAGAGGGCCAGAAGGATGCTGCGCATGGGGCCTCCGGATCGGGAGTAGCCCGGCAGGCCGGGCCACTCCGCTCTACTCCCGCCGCCCACCGGGGGCAAGCCCGGCCGCCAGGGGACGCCGAGCGCCTGCAAACCGCCTGGGTCGGCGCACCCCAGGGCGTCGATGCACCCTCGCCTCCACACCTTGCACTTATTCGCCCGGCGCGGTGACCCGTTGCCTCGCGCCGCACCCGGCGCTATGGAGGGCGCTTCGCGCACGCGTCGGCAACCCTCCCGGAGCGCCCCGCGAACCCTCCAACCGGCAACACCGCATCGAGAAAGGACCGCCCGTGAACCTGCCTCCCTTCCTGCTGGAACGCTACTTCGCCGAACACGAATTCTCAGCCCCGCACCTCCTGTGCGTCTCCGACTGCGAAGCCCTGACCGTGGGCGAACTCCTGGACATGGAGCCGGGCGGCCGGGAGGCCTTGGAGCGCCTGCCCCTGGGCTACTCGGAATCGGCCGGGCATCCGGAACTGCGCGCCCTGATCGCCGGGCTCTACGGGGGCCTCGCGCCCGAGGACGTGCTCGTGCACGTGGGCGCCCAGGAGGCGGTGTTCACCTTCGCAACGGCCCTGCTGGAACCGGGCGACGAGGTGGTGGTGCACGTGCCGTGCTACCAGTCGCTCTTCCAGGTGGCGGCCTCGCGCGGCTGCCGGGTGATCCCCTGGACCGCGCGCGAGGAGAACGGCTGGCTCCCGGACCCGGACGAGCTGGAGTCCCTGATGAGCGAACGCACCCGTGCCGTGGTGCTCAACTTTCCCCACAACCCCACGGGCGCGCGGCCGGACAGGGCAGGTTTCGAGCGCGTGGCGCAGATCGTCGCGCGCCGTGGCTGCTGGCTCTTTTCCGACGAGGTGTACCGCTTTCTGGAGTACGGCCCGGGCGCGACGGCCCCGCCAGCCTGCGAACTCTACGAACGGGCGGTGTCGTTGGGCGTGATGAGCAAGTCCTTCGGGCTGGCCGGGCTGCGCGTGGGCTGGGCCGCCTGCCGCGACAGGGGGCTCCTGGCGGAAATGGCCCGCGTGAAGGACTACACCACCATCTGCGGCACGGCCCCCGGCGAGTTCCTGGCCTGCACGGCCCTGCGCCGCCGCGAGCAGGTTCTGGAGCGCACTCGGTCCATCACCCTGGACAACCTGGAGCTGCTCAAGGGCTTCATGGAGCGCCGCAAGGCTCTGCTGCACTGGGTGGAGCCCACCGGCGGCCCCATCGCCTTCCCGCGCCTGGCCTCGGGCGAGGACGCACGCCCCTTCTGCGAGGCGGCCTTGGCCGCCACGGGGGTGCTCCTGCTGCCAGGGGCGCTCTACGGCGAGGCCTGGAAGGCCCATTTCCGCGTGGGCTTCGGGCGCGCCGGGTTCGCCGCCGGGCTTGCGGCCCTTGAGCCCTGGCTTGCGTCGGGACGGGCCTGCGCGAGTTGACGCTTTTTGTCGGAATGGACTTGAATTTTTCCTGGATTTTGACAAAACTTTCCGGTCCCGTGACGCTCACGCGACCGTGCGCGGCCAGCCCGGAAAAGGCCCGCGACGAAGCCAACGTTCCAACCACGGAGAAAGCAATGCGCAAAATCGTCGTACTGGCCGCCCTGATCGCCCTGTTCTCCGCCCAGTCCGCCTGGGCCAAGACCATCGTGTTCGCCACCGACGCCACCTGGCCCCCCATGGAGTTCGTGGGCCCCGACAAGCAGATCACCGGCTTCGCCATCGACTACATGAAGGCCGCCGGCAAGGAAGCCGGGTTCACCGCCGACTTCAAGGCCGTGGCCTGGGACGGCATCTTCGCGGGCCTGGCCGCCGGCAAGTACGACGCCATCTGCTCCTCCGTGTCCATCACCGAAGAGCGCAAGGGCACCATGGACTTCAGCACCCCCTACTTCAAGGTGCGCCAGGCCCTGGTGGTCCCCGCCGACTCCAAGGCCAAGACCCTGGCCGACATGAAGGGCAAGACCCTGGGCGCCCAGATCTCCACCACCGGCCACTTCGCCGTGAAGAAGGCCGAAGGCGTGAAAGACAAGTCCTACGACGAAGTGGGCCTGGCCATCGAGGACCTCTTCAACGGCCGCATCGACGGCGTGGTCTGCGACGACCCCGTCGCCGCCCAGTACGCCCTGCAGAACGACAAGTACAAGGGCAAGCTCAAGATCGCTGCCATCATCGAGTCCGGCGAGGACGAGTTCTACGGCATCGCCCTCAAGAAGGGCGACAAGGAGAATCTGGCCCTCATCAACAAGGGCATCGAGGCCGTGAAGGCCAAGGGCATCGAGAAGGAACTCATCAAGAAGTGGATCGGCCAGTAGACCTGTAAATTCCCGAAGGGGAGGGACCTGAGCCCTCCCCTTCTCATTTTCCCATGCAAAGCCCACAGCAGAATGTCCCCGTCATCGAGCAGCACGACGGCCCGGCCATCCCCCGCAAGTCCGACAAAGGCCTTGTCTCGGCGTGGTGGCTCTCCCTGGTCCTCTCCGCCGGAACGCTGGCCTGGCTGGTCTTCGTGGAGAAGGGCGCGTACCTGCGCCTGGTCAAGTTCATCCCGGACGGAGTGCTCGTCACCTTCCAGGTGACGGTCTTCTCCATCGTGCTGGCCCTGTTCCTGGGGCTCATCACGGGCCTTGGGCGGGTGTCGCGCAACAAGTGGATCAACCTGGTGGCCTCCACCTATGTGGAGATCGTGCGGGGCATCCCGCTCCTGGTGCAGCTTTTCTACATCTATTACGCCCTGGGGCGCTTCGTGCGCGTGCCCGACATGGTGGCCGCCGTCATCGCCATGGCCGTGTGCTACGGGGCCTACCTGGGCGAGATCTTCCGCGCGGGCATCCTGGCCATCGACAAGGGCCAGAGCGAAGCCGCCCGTTCCCTGGGCTTCTCGCGCGCCCAGACCATGCGCTACGTCATCCTGCCCCAGGCCATGCGCATCATCCTGCCGCCCGTGGGCAACGAATTCATTATGCTGCTCAAGGACACCTCGCTGGTCTCCATCCTCGCCGTTGCAGACCTCCTGCGCCGCGGACGCGAGTTCGCCTCGGAATCGTTCCTCTATTTCGAGACCTACACCGTGGTGGCCCTGGTGTACCTGATCATCACCCTGCTGCTGTCCAAGCTGGTGTCCATGCTTGAAGAGAGGCTCTCCTTCTATGTCAAACGCTGAGCCCATCATCACCGTCACGGGCGCGGGCAAGTACTTCGGAAAGCTCAAGGCCCTGGACAACGTGAGCCTCACCGTCCGGCCGGGCGAGAAGGTGGTCATCATCGGCCCCTCGGGCTCGGGCAAGTCCACGCTCCTGCGCGCCATCAACCGCCTGGAGGAAATCGACGCCGGGCGCATCGTGGTGGACGGCCACAACCTCTCCGACGCCGCCGTGGACATCAACCGCGTGCGCATGGACGTGGGCATGGTGTTCCAGTCCTTCAACCTCTTCCCGCACTACACCGTGCTGGACAACGTGACCCTCGCGCCCATGAAGCTGCGCGGCGTGCCCCAGGAAGAGGCCCGGGCCAAGGCCCTGGCCCTGCTGGACAAGGTGGGCATCAAGGAGAAGGCGGAGGTGTACCCCGCCATGCTCTCCGGCGGACAGCAGCAGCGCGTGGCCATCGCCCGCGCCCTGGCCATGAACCCCAAGATCATGCTCTTCGACGAGCCCACCTCCGCGCTGGACCCCGAGATGATCGGCGAGGTGCTTGCCGTCATGCTGGACCTGGCCCGCGAAGGCATGACCATGGTGGTGGTGACCCACGAAATGGGCTTCGCCCGCCAGGCAGCCGACCGCATCGTGTTCATGGACCACGGCCGCATCATTGACGAAGGCCCCCCCGTGGAGTTCTTCGAAAGCGCCAAGCACCCGCGCGCCCAGAAATTCCTGGAACAGATCCTCTAGGACGCACCGGCGGCGCGCTTCCTGCGGGAAACGCGCCGCTTCGTTTTGCGCACGTCTTCCCGCGCAGTCCGCCTTTCCCCGGCTGAGCGCCCTCCTGCAGGACGCTCCTCTCCCCCCTCTCCTGGGACCGATTTCGGGACATCCGGCGGCCGCCATGCCTTCCTGCTCCAGGCGTCCCCTTCTCTCCCCTTGCGCCCTGCCGCCCGGACCGTTACAAACCGGAAATCCCGTTCTGAACCCCAACCCCCTCATCATGGAACTCTTCTCAGCCGCCAACATCATCGCCTTCCTGACGCTCTCCGCCCTGGAGATCGTGCTGGGCATCGACAACATCGTCTTCATCGCCATCATCTCCAACCGCCTGCCCGCCGAGCAGCAGTCCCGGGCGCGGCGCATCGGCCTGCTGCTGGCCATGGGCACGCGCATCCTGCTGCTGCTCTCCATCACCTGGGTGATGCGCCTCACCGCGCCGCTCTTCGCCGTGCTGGGCACCGAGTTCTCCGGGCGCGACCTGATCCTCCTGGCGGGCGGACTGTTCCTGATCGCCAAGTCCACCTTCGAGATCCACGAGAAGTTCGAGCACCACGCCCAAGACGAGGACTCCGCCCCGAAAAAGGCCCTCTCCTACGCCTCGGCCGTGACGCAGATCGCCATCCTGGACATCATCTTCTCGCTGGACTCGGTGATCACCGCCGTGGGCATGTCCGGCGAGATCGTGGTGATGGTGGCGGCCGTGGTGGCGGCCGTGATCGTGATGATGGTCTTCGCCGACCCGGTGAGCCACTTCGTGAAGCACCACCCCACCATCCAGATGCTGGCGCTCTCGTTTTTGATCCTCATCGGCGTGTTCCTCATGGCCGAAGGCCTGGGCAAGCACATCGACCGGGGCTACATCTACTTCGCCATGGCCTTCTCCCTGGGCGTGGAGCTCTTGAACATGCGCACGCGCCCCAAGACGGACTGAAAGCCAAGGCGGGACCGCACATCCCGGACAAGCAGCTCGAAAGCCCTGAACCGGGGAGTTGACAGCCTCCGCGCACCCCAGCCGGAGCACTCCGGCGGCGGCGTATCCGGAAAGCCCGCGAAGCAACAAGGGAGTGCAGAGGGCGAAGCCCTTTGCCCGCCGGAGGCTTTCCCCACGGCACGCCTCCCCCACGCCCCCCCCGCACGCAAGAGGCCGCCGGATCGCCCCGGCGGCCTTGACTTCCCGCTTCCCGGGAGGCACATGCAGAGCATGCTGCTCTTCGACGACACCAAGAGGCTGGAGAAGGCCCTCGGAGAGGAGGCCACCGGGATCATCGTGAAGATCCTGGAGGCCCAGGACGAGGCCGTGCGCAAGGACCTGGCGACCAAGGCCGACCTCCGGGAAATGGAGCTTCGCCTCTCGGCCGAAACCGCCAAAATCAACGCCGAGACCAAATCCGACATCCTCAAGTGGACGGCCGGGCTCATGCTGGCGCAGTCCGCCGTGATCGCCGCGCTGGTGAAGCTGCTGTAGGGATACGGGGGCCGGGCGCGCGAAGATTCAAGGCCGCCCCGGGGCGGCCTTTGCGTTTTTCGCCGTCGGATCGCCCCGGCAGGTCTTCGGCTGCCGCCAGCCCTGCGCGGTGCGCTGCCCGGAGCAGGGCGGCTTTGCCGCACGCATGCGCCTCTCGCAAACCCTCCTTCGGGGTTTGCCATCAA
>NZ_JBZVFJ010000154.1:0-7708 GCF_058402725.1 Fundidesulfovibrio sp.
AGGGTCCCGAACCGAAGCTCAGGGCTCGGATCATCCCCGCGCACGCGGGGAACACATCGTGGAGCAGGGCGCAATCACCGGAGACGCCGGATCATCCCCGCGCACGCGGGGAACACGCGATCATCACCGTCGAGTCCGGGGGCAACCCCGGATCATCCCCGCGCACGCGGGGAACACAGGGATTGCTCGCGCTGCTCCTGCTCCGTGGCCGGATCATCCCCGCGCACGCGGGGAACACCCCCTGGAGCACTGGGAGCGCGAGGCCATGGACGGATCATCCCCGCGCACGCGGGGAACACTCCCTCGCTCACGATGTCGCAGGAGGTCAGCACGGGTCATCCCCGCGCACGCGGGGAACACGCCCGGTCTCGGGCGTGGTCGGTCCAGGGATACGGATCATCCCCGCGCACGCGGGGAACACGCGGCCAGCACCGAGGGGTTCTTCATGAGGGCCGGATCATCCCCGCGCACGCGGGGAACACTGGATGCAAGCAAAACAACGGGCGCGGGATTACGGATCATCCCCGCGCACGCGGGGAACACCCCCAACATCCCAGGATTCGGATATGTGGGGCGGGATCATCCCCGCGCACGCGGGGAACACTCTACGCCAAGGACTGGCTCACAGACGTTGAGCGGATCATCCCCGCGCACGCGGGGAACACCGCTGCCGCGCCTCACCGGAGGCGGTGAGCACCGGATCATCCCCGCGCACGCGGGGAACACCGCCCCAGCCGTCACGGCGGAAATCATGTTGTCGGATCATCCCCGCGCACGCGGGGAACACGGGAACGCGCCCCGGCAGCCGATGCACGGGTGCGGATCATCCCCGCGCACGCGGGGAACACCCAAGGATGCCGTTGAAAGCGGGCATCAATGCCGGATCATCCCCGCGCACGCGGGGAACACAGAGAGACGTATGACAGCCCGGCCGTGTCCGACGGATCATCCCCGCGCACGCGGGGAACACGGGAGGCCGGGTGTCAGTCCCCGGCCTGCTGTCGGATCATCCCCGCGCACGCGGGGAACACGGCCTGTCGGCAATCGGGACCGGGACGAGCATCGGATCATCCCCGCGCACGCGGGGAACACCGGACTTCCTGGAGATAGTCTTCGCCGTCCACCGGATCATCCCCGCGCACGCGGGGAACACTGGAGGTATTCCACGATGAGCAGGGCCAGGCCCGGATCATCCCCGCGCACGCGGGGAACACTTGGGTTCGATGCCCAGAAGGGCGACGAGGGGCGGATCATCCCCGCGCACGCGGGGAACACATGGTCATCACGGCGGTGTAGCCATGGCAACCCGGATCATCCCCGCGCACGCGGGGAACACGCCTCCGGGGCAGGGTGGAGGGGCGGGCTAGGCGGATCATCCCCGCGCACGCGGGGAACACTCCCCGGCCTGCTGTTTCGGTTTTCGCCCTGGCGGATCATCCCCGCGCACGCGGGGAACACGCGGTGGAGGCGGCCGGCGGTTCGATCCGGGGCCGGATCATCCCCGCGCACGCGGGGAACACAGCCGTCAGAGGCACGAGCCCACCTGGGACGACGGATCATCCCCGCGCACGCGGGGAACACACAGCGCCCATGTCCTGGACGAAGCACCCGGCCGGATCATCCCCGCGCACGCGGGGAACACGCCTGGACGATCTCGCGGTGGTTGTCGTCTCGCGGATCATCCCCGCGCACGCGGGGAACACGACGCGGCGGCGCGCTTGGCCACGACCCGGAACGGATCATCCCCGCGCACGCGGGGAACACGGCTCAGGTCCAATGCACGCCGCAGGGCTGCGCGGATCATCCCCGCGCACGCGGGGAACACGGCCGCGATCTTCCACTTGGCACGGGCGTCGTCGGATCATCCCCGCGCACGCGGGGAACACATGGCCAAGCCGCGGGCGCTTCTCTCTCTCGGCGGATCATCCCCGCGCACGCGGGGAACACTGCGCCGCGGGCGCAGGCATCTCGACGGCAGCCGGATCATCCCCGCGCACGCGGGGAACACCAAAACGGCTGGCTCCGCAAGGTGGGCCTGCGCGGATCATCCCCGCGCACGCGGGGAACACAAGCGGCCACGGTCTACAGCGCCTCCCAGACGCGGATCATCCCCGCGCACGCGGGGAACACAGGTGGTGCGCCACCAGGGCGCAGGCGTTCGCCGGATCATCCCCGCGCACGCGGGGAACACGTTCCCCACGTGGTCCAGGATGTACGAGCAGGCGGATCATCCCCGCGCACGCGGGGAACACTGTTGCTCCACCTGGGATTTCAGGGCGGAAGCCGGATCATCCCCGCGCACGCGGGGAACACTCTTCCGGCAAAACGCCATAGTTACAGGATTTTTTCAAGCGGTTTTCAGCCACCAACAAGCTCGCTCTCGGTTGTCAAAGAACGCAGGACAATTGGTCAGCCTTTCTCCCCTTCAACAGGGAAGAACGAAACCAGCTCCAGGCCGTCGAAATCAACGGGCATCCGCCTGTTCGGCCCCAGTGTCCGGAACTGGAAGCCCGATTCGTTCCGGGCGCTCCAGGCCATCACCGCGTTGCCGTCCTCCAGGCCGCATTCCACGTGCCGCCAGATCATCTCCCGCGCCTTGGCGGAAAAATCACCCACGTACACCCCCGCCCGGATCTCCAGAAGCCACACCGCCAACCGGCCGCGCAGCCGGGGCGGCGCGTTCTCAACCACGATGACCATCATCGCCCAGCCCCTCCTCGTCCGCGAAGGCCGGTCCCACCGCGTCCGCAGGCGCGTCCGGCACCGGCAGCCCCCCAGCCGCGAGCACCTCCTCGATCTCCGGTATGATCCGCTTGAGCAGCTTGGTTTCCCGGAACCTGTCCCGGCAGGCCAGGCGCACCGCACGCTCGGGTTCCGCGCCCTGCTGCGCGGCGATCCGGAAGGCGACAGGGACCACCGTGTCGAACTTGTAGAGATCTGCCATGTCGTAGACGAAACTGCGCGGCTTGCCCGTGTGCAGAAACCCGATGGACGGCGCGTACCCGGCCGCCAGCACCGCGGCCTCGCAAAGGCCGTGCAGGCACGCCGTGGCCGCGCTCAAACACCGGTTGGGCAAATCGCCGCTGCCCCATTCCCGGGGATCGTACTTCCGGCCGGACCACGGCACGCGGTACTGCCGTGCAAGCAGCTTGTACATCTCCCGCACCCGCACGCCCTCCAGGCCGCGCAGCTGGTCCACACTCCGCCGCAAGGGCGGCTCCTCCCCGAAGCGCACGGCGAACATCTTCATGACCACCCTGCGCCGCGCCTCCTCGTCCAGGGCCAGGGAGGCCTGATACAGGAGCTTGTCGCTGCGCGCCCCGCCGGGCTGGCCGGAGGCGTACAAACGCACCCCGGCCTCGCCCACCCAGGTGATCAGGGTGCCCGCGCGCGCCGCAAGCGTCACGGCCGCGTGGGTCACCCTGATGCCCGGCTCCAGCATGATGCACGCCACCGCTCCCACGGGCACGTGCGTGCGCGTTCCGGAGGCGTCCACCAGCACGAAGGCCCCGTCCAGCACGTCCAGCTGTCCCCTCTCCAGGAAGACCAGGGACGCCCGCTCCTTGAGCGGCAGGGGCGACAGCCGGGGCAGCATCAGGCCCTCCTGGCCAGCATCAGCCCGCAGCCGAACCCCTTGGCCGGGCCTACGCCCTGCGTCAGCGCCCTCAGGACCGCATCCGGGTCCATCACGCGGGCGAAACCGGCCATGTCCAGCGCGGAGACCTTGGCTTTGGACCCGTAGCGCCACAGACGGTGCTGCACGTAGCTCGCCACGTTCACGCTCCCCGGCTCGAAGGCCAGCCCCCAGGACTCCTGGTGTTTCTCAAGCCATTTGAGCCCCTCGCTCTGGGCCAGCTCCGCGCGGGGCGGCACGGGCTCCTTCGCGGCCAAGAGGCGCTTGCGGGCGTCCTGCACCACGTCGAAGCGGTCCTGCCTCCCGTCCGCCCCCTTGCGTTTCACCACGGCGTTCACCCGCAGTGAAACGTAGAGCCTGTCTCCCTCGGAAAGGCGCGGCGCATACGGCTTGCTGCGCACCCGCCATGCCCCCGTGGCGTCCTGGGGCGGCCGCGCGGAGACCGTGAGGAAGGTCACGGGGTCCACCTCGCGGTAGAGAAAGTCCCGCTTGCGGTCGGGGGAGTCGGAGAAGAGCCCCCACAGGGCCTGGTGCGCGTCGTAGAAGCCGTCGATCACCGCCTTGCGGGAATCGAGGACCAGTTGGCTAAAGTACATCGTCACACCCCCTTGGCTTCGCGGCCGGGATGTCCAGGGACTGCTCGCGGCGCTCCACGAAGAGCCTGCGCCCGTGGTTCGCGGTCACATCCCGCACCAGAGCCCCTTTGTCTTCGACGGTGTCCAGGTGCGCGGCCGTGGCGTCGGGACGCCTGAGCCGATCGTGCAGCTCCCGGTGCAGTCCGTAGACCGCCAGGGCCTCCTGGAACCCGGCGTGCTCCCCCACGTGGGGATGGAAGGGCAGACCGGGCGGACAACTCTTGCGGCCCAGATACGGGGTGAACGCCGGACGCCGCAGGGCCTCGGCCAGGGCCTCCAGGGAGAAGGGCGGGGCGTCGCCCCTGGCCCGCAGGCAGGCCGTGAAGCAGGCGTCGCACAGATAGCCCCGCCGCGAGAGGATGGTGTAGGGCTCCTCGTCCTCGCCCAGGAGCCCGCCCAGCTCGTCGGAGCGGGTGCGGTAGACCCGGTTGCGGCGTTCCGGGGGCGTCTGCACGGTGTGGAAGTCCAGAAGCGGCGTGCCGGGCAGGTCCGTGCGCACGGCCAGGTCGTAGGAGTCCGCCAGCAGGGTCAGGCGTTCCTCCTCCTCGCGCCGCACGCCCAGCGCCGCGCCCAGGAGCCCGAACACGGCCGAGCGCGTGGGATGGGAGGCGCTCAGGCGCACCTCCCCCACGGCCACCAGCCCGTAGGCCTGCAACGGCCCGTACAGCTGGAAGGTCAGGTAGCGCGCCATCTCCTACTCCGTGGCGAAGCGGACGAGAGCTTCCAGCGTCCCCTTCCCTTCCAGCGCGTTGAAGCATTCGGACTGGGCGGTCTGGCCGTAGACGCGCTCCAGGGATTCCCTGGTCGTTTCCAGCATCTTGACGGATTCCCGCGCCATGTCCTCTTCCTCCACGGGTTTGAGGAAGGCCAGCGAGAGGCTGCGGGGCTGAGCGTCTCCCTTCTCGGCCAGGGCGTAGAAGGCGCAGGCGCGGGAGGCGAAGCTGCTCTGCTTGCCCGAGGGGGCCACGGTGCACGCCGCGCGCACCAGGGCCTCAAGGGCCTTGGCAGCCAGGGCCGCGTCGTCGGCCAGGTTCTCGGCCAGCAGGGTGCGGTCCACGCAGAGGTAGAGGTAGAAGACCCCCGCCCCGAACTCCAGCACGCCCATGTGGCCCGCGCCCTGGTCGTCCTTGTTCAGGTCGTCCACGGCGGTGAAGAAGTCGTCCTCGGCCACGGCCTTGTGCACGGTCAGCGCGTGGGCCACCTGCACGGCGGCCTCCACGTTGAAGCGGGCGCTGGCGGCAAGCATGCGCCCGAACATGGCGATGTCCGCCGCCTTCACGCGGCGGCGCAGCAGGTCCAGAGCTTCCTTTCCCGGGGCGGCCCCGGAGGCGCGGCAGGCTTCCGTCAGCTTGGCCGCCTCCTCCAGTTCCTCGGGGCTCAGGTGGGCCAGCTGCTCGATCTCCAGCGATTCCAGGAGAGCTGCACGCTTCTTGGCAGGGTCGGGGTCCTTGTCGGCTTTGCCTTCGCTCTTGAGTTTACCAAACACCCCGGCCACGGCCCGGGCGATCTCCGCAGCCTTGGTCTCCTTGAGCGCGGGGAGGGTCCCCGAGGCGGTTTCGTCCTTCCAGACGGCCGCCAGCGGCGCGCCGTTGACCAGGGCGGCGAAGACCTTGCGGCCAAGCTCCTTGGTGCGCGTGCCCAGGTGCGCCCCGCCCAGGGCGGCCTGGAACACGTCGGAGGTGCGCCAGGCGCGCTTGAGGCTCTGGGAGGAGACCCGCAGCCGTGCGGAATTGCCGAGCATCATGGACTTGGGCGCGCCCAGGTCGTCGCGGTTGAGGTTGGAGGCGGCGTAGCTGGTCAGGATATGAAGCTGCACGAAACGCGACATGGCGGATTCTCCCTTATTTCCCAGGTTTTTCACGGTGAACGTAGTAGTCCATGGCCCACTGGCGGCGGGTCTTCTCGTCCCAGAAGCACGCGCCCCGCAGCAGGCTGCGCCAGGCAGCGCCCACGGGGGCCTTGCCCTCCAGGTACTTGGCCAGCCTGCGCAGCATGAGGAACAGGGCCTCGACCTCATGATCATCCAGGGTGAGCAGCTTGCGCATGCGCGGATCGCGCGTGGATTCCTGGCCCTTTTCCGGTTTGAGCAGGCCCGCGAAGTGGGGGGGGCGCTCCCTCCGTCCGGTCCTTCACCGGGGGGGCCACATGGGCCAGCACGCCCAGGCCCAGGGCCAGGCGTTGCTGATCCTTGTGGCCGAGGTCGATGCCGTTCCGGGCCAGCAGGGCCACCGGACCGCGCTGGAACTCGGGGGTGATGAAGACGGCCAGGGGCGTCTTGGCGCGCCGGAGCACGGCTCGCGTTCCCCGATCGTCTTCGAGGCCCCGCCACCACGCCTCCAGGACGGACCAGAACCGACCGGCCAGCTCGTCCATGGCCTTCTGGTCCGTCTGGTCTTTCAGCATCCAGGGGTTCATCAACTCTCGCAGTCTCGTCATTGCCGTCCTCCCTTGCCGTCCACGGGCAGTTCAAGGATTTTGGAGCAGCCCGTGTGGTTGAAGGCCTTCATCCTGTTGAGCGCGCCGTAGATGGTTTCGAACCTGCGCGCCGTGAAGCCGCCGCGCTCCGCCGTGTCCTCGAACAGCTTCCCGGTCCTGGCCAGGAGCACGCTCCGCCAGGTTTCGTAGACGTCCAGCGGGTCCTCCGCGCTCTCCAGGCAGGCGATGATCTCCTGGACGCGCTGTTCGAACGCCTGTTTCGTACCGGCCCAGAAGCGCATGGAGAGCCCCGCGAGGAGCGTGGCTTCGGCCTTGGCGTTCCTGGCCCCGTCGCTGAACAGGGCCTCCTTGGCGGCCGAGAGCAGGTTGCGCCGGGCCAGGTCCGCCGCGCGGACCAGCTTGCCCGCCCGAGCCGCCAGGATCGCCGGGGCATCGGGGATGTCCGGGGGAAGGTCGTAGACCGGGTATTCCTCCTCGCACCAGTTGAGGGCCTTCATGTTGTCCATGTCCCAGCCGAAGGCCCGCAGCCGGGCGATCTCCCCGCCCGGGGCTCTCCGCAGCGACTCGCGGAAGTTGCCGACCGCCAGGGCCGGCCGCACCGGGAATTTTTCATCCTGGGCATCGCCGTAGACCAGCCCGAGCCAGTGGTTGTAGCCGCGCCCCTCGCTGACGCCCTTGAGGGTCAGGGGCTCCTTGCCGGGGCCCTGCTCCCGATGCGGCGTGAGGGGGTGCCGCCAGCCGACGCCGTAGTTGTTGCCGTAGTTCCTGGCCAGGAAACGGCGCACGAAGACCCGGCCTGTTTCGCCGCACACCGGGCAGGCGGAGGGCTGGGCGTCTTCCTCCGGCTCCAGGACCACGCGGCGGGGCGCGGCCCAGTAGTGCGTGAGGAAGTGGCGGCCCTCGGCGTGGATTTCCGTGCCCTTCTTGTCGCTCACGGCGGTGGGCGCGGCCCAGGGGAACACGGCGGCGATGTCGTTCGGCGCGGCGGGCAGGGGCGTGACGC
>NZ_JBZVFJ010000155.1:0-7339 GCF_058402725.1 Fundidesulfovibrio sp.
AATGCGCCGCCGAGGGGGATCAGGCACGCGACTCAGCGTATTACGCAGGGGTCTCGAGTCATGAGGTTTATTGAATCAATACGCAGGAGCAAGAATAAGAGATTTATTTTGACATCACGAACAAATATAATCGACCAAGGATGTCTTCTTGGTCATGAGTTTAAGACGAAGCGGTTGTTGAAGGATGAGTTTGTTTTAAACATAGGAGGGTATAGCCTGCTTGATAAAGCTCTGATGTTGTATAGCTTTATGTGGAAAAGTTGCCTTTCTCGAGAGTATATTGAGGAGATTGTTTTCAGTGATAGGTATATGCAAATAATACGTCACAACAACTATAATCCAAGAATATTGGAGTTTGTTACGTCGATCGATTTGGTCGATCTGGTTGGTAGTTCTGGTTATTTTGAGTATATTGAGTCTTGCTTGGGTAACCCTAAAGAGGTCTGGGATAATCCATATGTTGTGCAACTGGATGACTTTTCTAGGGCTGTGATTGATATTATCGTTCTTGCCGGTGGAAGTGTTGGTGAAGATGCGCTGCGTGCAATGTATAATGGTCTTGTGGCGCAGTCAAATTTTGCTAGGGTGACAAATGTGTCAAGGGATTTTGGGTCGGTAATAAAAGCATTGAGCCGCTCATTTATTAAGCGGTCTTTGTATGCGACGCGGTCTGCGCGTGTCACATATGCTCCGTTCAACCCCTCCATCTCTGATTATGTCATTAGTCGATATTTAAATGATGAAAAGAGATTCGCGGAAATGGTTGTATTTTTGAGCGAGGATAGTGGTTTGGGTGTTATGGAGAATCTCTATGGAACAAAAGCTGTTGAGATTCAGCGAATTTCAAGAGAGGTGGTGGCTATATTAGGCGATGGCTTTTTTGCTAGGTCTTTTTCCTTTGTGTCGCGAGTTGGAAATATGCTTTCGAGCGAAGATTTCGGTCGAATTTTTTGTGATTTGTCATGCGGTGATATCTGCAGGATGATGGATGTTGCTGAATGTGTAGTTGATTTTCGTTTAATAGACTTTATTTTTAGATTTATCAATTCGCACGAGTGTGATGAGGATTCAGTCTTCAGTGTCGCAATTGCCTCGCTGGGGTTGGTGGCGCGCTACTCCGATCTTGAGTATTTTTCAGAGTATTTGTCTGGAGTCAGTTTTTCGTCTGCCGTTTTAGATGATTTGATGCGTTTGTTTCATGACAAGCTGCTTGACTTGTGGGATGATGAGGTTGCTCATGATTTTGCAGTTGATAACGTAGAAAAATATAGTAAAACAGTAGAAGTTTGGTATGGAGATGATGAATACGATGTTGAAGTTCATGTGGACGAAGATCGCCTTGCAAGGCTTGTAAGTGACTCAACGGAGCATTTGATCGTGGGCCTGTCGATGCAAGAGGCCGTGAAGATTGTCTCGGCTTTGGATTTAGAAAGTATTGCTAAAGACTATCATCATCAGGTTGACGAAGGATGGTCTTCTATTGGCGGTGGCGTGCCTCTGTCGTCCGACATAGAAGATTTGTTTCTAGGTTTTATTGAGTCAAAATATAGCCAGATATGATTATCGCAGTGTTTGGTTCTTGTAGCTCGTGTCGAAGGCGCGAGGTAGGGCTTGTTGTATGTGTGATTGATGTTTAAAATGGCTGATGGGCTGAAAGATATGTAAGGATGATGATGCTTTCACCCTCCCAGCGTATCCCACAGCAGCAGCATGTTGAGCCCGATCACCACCGCCGCGATCACGCTCAGCACCGCCACGGTGGAGGGCTTGTTGGCCCACTTGCCCATCACCTTCCTGGAGCTGGTCAGGTAGAGCTGCAGCAGGATGGTGAAGGGCAGCTGGATCGAGAGGGCGATCTGCGAGAAGATGAGCCCCTTGAACGGGTCCGGGATCACCAGGATGATCAGGTAGGCCAGCCCCAGCGTGAGCGCCACGCCCAGGCGGGTGTGCACGTCGCGGATGTTGTAGGGCTCCTTGAAGATGCCCGCGAAGATGGCTCCCCCGGCCATGCCCGCCGTCACCGTGGAGGCCACGCCCGCGAACAGCAGCGCCAGCGCGAACACCACCGCCGCCGCGCCGCCCACCAGGGGCGTGAGCAGGTTCTGCGCCTGTTCCAGCTCCGTCACCGAAGCGCCCGCCGCGTAGAAGGCCGAGGCCGCCAGCAGGATCATGGACGAGTTGATGGCCCAGCCGATGAGCATGGACACCAGCGTGTCCAGGAACTCGTACTTGAGTTGGTGGTGGATGATGGAGTCGTTGTCCAGGTTCCACTGGCGGCTCTGGATCACCTCGGAGTGCAGGAACAGGTTGTGGGGCATCACCACCGCGCCCAGCACGCTCATGATCACGGGGATGGAGCCGTCGGGGAACGCCGGGACAACCCACCCGCGCACGGCCTGGCCCCAGTCGATGTGCACCATGGAGAGCTCGAACACGAACGAGATGCCGATGAGCGACACGAACCCGATGATGTACTTTTCAATCCGCCGGTAGGAGTTGGCGAAGAGCATCCAGGCCACCACCG
Source organism: Fundidesulfovibrio sp. (assembly GCF_058402725.1). Classification (NCBI taxonomy): domain Bacteria; kingdom Pseudomonadati; phylum Thermodesulfobacteriota; class Desulfovibrionia; order Desulfovibrionales; family Desulfovibrionaceae; genus Fundidesulfovibrio; species Fundidesulfovibrio sp. Next base: position 2,525 of record NZ_JBZVFJ010000155.1, read on the forward strand.
CCAGGGTGAGCAGCGCCCCCAGCCACAGCGGCAGCCCGAAGAGCATGCGCAGGGCGATGGCCCCGCCCAGCAGCTCCGCCAGGGCCGTGGACACCGAGGCCAGCACCGCCGTGGAGAGCACGAAGCGGACCTTGGAGGGGCTCAGGTGATGCACGGCCCCCTCCGAGAGGCACAGCCCCGCGGCGATGCCCAGGTGCGCCGCGTTGTGCTGGAGCACGATGAGCATCACCGTGGAGAGCGTGACCATCCACAGGAGCTTGTAGCCGAAGTCCGACCCTGCGGCCACGTTGGCGGCCCAGTTGCCCGGGTCGATGAAGCCCACCGTGACCAGCAGCCCCGGGCCGATGTACTTCCAGATCTCCAGGGCCATGAAGCGCGGGGCGTGGCGTTCGGCAAGGGAAGGGAACAGCTTCGAGAGGTTCATGAAGTCCGCCGGATGCTTGTTGGGGATGCGGGCGTGTGAATGCTCCGCCGAGAGTGGCGACTCTTCATGATTCGCCCGGCGTTGTCCAGCCCGCGCCGCGTGCCTGGAGGTCGCGAACAGCCGTGCGCGGGAGATCCGAAAAGAGTGGGATTCAAGGGATCGTCTCCCGTTCCAGCCCGGCCGGACGCGGCGTCCATCGGGTCGCGATCTTGAAAATCACGAAGGTGATAATCAATGACAATAGTAAATGTTACGGCATGTTGCCTTGACAATCCGTAGGGACGGATTCTGGGCGCGCAACGCTAGAGGAAGCACAGGAGCGAGACGGCCATCACGACCATGCCAGCGATCACGCCGAGGATGGCCAGGTGGTGCTGGCCGAACTCCTCGGCGGCCGGGAGCAGTTCGTCCAGGGAGATGTAGACCATGATGCCCGCCACCCCGGCGAAGAGCACCCCGAAGACCACCGGCGTGAAGAAGGGCATGAGCAGCAGATACCCCACCAGCGCCCCCACGGGCTCCGTGAGCCCGGAGAGGAACGAGAGCCAGAAGGCCTTGCGGCGGCTGCCCGTGGCGAAATAGAGCGGAATGGAGACCGCGATGCCCTCGGGGATGTTGTGGATGGCGATGGCCACGGCGATGGCCGTGCCCAGGGCGGGTTCGGTGAGGGCGGCGGTGAAGGTGGCCAGGCCCTCCGGGAAGTTGTGGATGGCGATGGCCAGGGCGGCGAAGAGGCCGGTGCGCCGCAGCTTGGCGAAATCGTGGGTTTCGTCCTTGGGGAGCTGGTCTTGCGGGAGGTCCATCTCCTCGATGGAATGCATCTCGTGGGGGTTTTCGTAGCTGGGCACCAGCTTGTCGATGAGCGCGATGAGCGCGATGCCCCCGAAGAAGGCCCCCACGGCGCTCCAGGAGCCCGCTACCTTGCCCAGAGAGTCGGCGAGCACTTCCTGCGCCTTGGCCAGGATCTCCACGAAAGAGACGTAGAGCATCACCCCGGCGGAGAAGCCCAGGGCCAGGGAGAGGGCGCGGGTGTTGGTGCGGCGGGTGGCGAAGGCGATCAGGGAGCCCACGCCGGTGGCCAGCCCGGCAAGGAGCGTGAGCAGAAAGGCCAGAAGCACGTTGTCGGCGGAGAACGTCATGATGTCCCGAGGGGGGAGCGCCGGGCGGCGCTCCCCGGGGAAGGGTCTATTTGCGCACGCCGTCGAGGTATTCGCCGGCGGCCTTGGCCACGATGTCGTAGAAGCCGGGTTCGTCCTTGTGGGCCTTCAGGGCCTCCTCGGCGGCCTGGGCCTTGTGCAGGGCCTCGTCGAAGGTTTTCTCGTCCAGTCCGCTGATTTCAAGGGCCTCCTCGCGGCTCAGGCGGCCCATCTGGGCGAAGACGGCTGCGGTTACTCCCAACACCTTGCGGGCGTTCTCCTTGGGCATGGCGCACTCCTTTGCGGGCGTCTAGTCCTGGAATTCAGCCTGAATATTCAGGAAACCAGCCAGATTGTCCAGGAAAAGGGCGAAGAGGGCGGGGTCGAAATGCCGCCCTTTTTCCTGTTCCTCGCGCATGATGGCCAGGGCCTTCTCGTTGGGGAAGGCTTCCTTGTAGGGTCTTGGGGTGGTAAGGGCGTCGAACACGTCGGCCACGGCGCAGATGCGCCCGAAGATGGGGATGGAGTCCCCGGCCACGCCGTAGGGATAGCCCGTGCCGTCCCAGCGCTCGTGGTGGGAGATGGCGATCACCTCGGCGGCCTGGAGCAGTTCGGAGTCGGAATTCTGGAGGATGCGGCGCCCGATGAGCGTGTGGGTCTTCATGATCTCCCATTCCTCGGGCGTGAGCCGTGCGGGTTTGATCAGGATGGAGTCCGGGATGCCCATCTTGCCCACGTCGTGCATGGGGCTGGCGTGGCGCAGCACCTCCACGTCGTGCTTGCCCAGGCCCGCCAGGCCGCCCAGGAGGGCGGAATATTCGCTCATGCGGCGGATGTGGCTGGCGGTGTTGTCGTCCTTGTATTCGGCGGCGGCGGCCAGGCGGAAGATGGTCTCGCGCTGGGAGGCCTCCACGGAGCGCTGCATCTGCTGCACGTTCTCCAGGGCGAGGCTCAGGGCCACGGTGCGCTGGCTCACCATGTCCTCCAGGGTGGCCTGGTAGCGCTTGAGCTCGTCCTGGGACTGCTTCATGCGCAACAGCGAAGCCATGCGCACCTTGAGTTCGGTTTTGTCGATGGGCTTGGCGATGAAGTCGTTGGCTCCGGCCTCCACGGCGGCCAGGCGCTCCTCGCGCCCGGTGAGGGCCGTGACCATGATCACGGGGATGTCCTTGAGCTGGGGGTCTCGCCGGATGCGGCGCACCACCTCGAAGCCGTCCATGCCGGGCATGAGCACGTCGAGCAGGGCCAGGTCGATGGTGGGGTCGAAGCGGGCCAGGGCCTCGTCGCCGGACCCGGCCAGGACGGCCTCGTGCCCGAAGTCGCGCACGAAGGCGGCGAGGACCTTGAGGTTCACGGCTTCGTCGTCGGCAACGAGGATGCGTCGGGAGATTGGATGATCGCTGCCCATGCGGAATGCTCCGGCTGTCAGTTCCGGCTTGTCCCCACATCGGTCACTGTAGCAGGGAACCCCGGCCATGGCAACGCCGGGAGCGGCCGCCGGAAGCAGGACGAGGCATCAGGCCAGGAGTTTCCAGGCCTCCCGCGCGCAGGCTTCCACCAGCTCCGGGCAGCGGCTCTTGAAGAGGCCCCGGGAGGCGGCCAGGGCGATGCCCTGGTCCGTGGCCATGTCCACGCCCAGGAGCGCGGAGCAGTCCAGGCTGCCGTGGCGCACCGCCAGGCCGGAGAGGAGCGCGCGAGCGGCGCTCTTGCAGCGCTCGGTTCCAGACGCGTCCGCGTCGTCGGCGCGTCCCAGGCGCAGGCCCAGGGCCATGAGCGCCCCGGTGACGGCCCCGCAGGTGAGCCCGCCCCACATGCCCGCCGCGAAGGGCGTGGCGATCAGCCTGGCGTGCTCCGGGGAGAGTCCGCCCGCTCCGGCCAGGGACTCCATCACGGCTTGCGTGCAGTTCCAGTGGTCCAGGAAGCGCTGGCGGGCGTAGGGTCCGGGGTCCATGTCCGGGGAGGGGGGCGGCGGCTGGCGCTTCAGGGCGGGCAGGGCCAGCCCGGCGGCCAGGCCCGCGCCCGCGCTGGCGGCGCAGGCCAGGAAGAGGCGGCGGTCGATGCTCACGGGGGCTCCGGCAGCAGGCGGTATGGGGTCAGGCCGGCGTGTCGCCCGAGGGGTCCCAGGCGTCGGCCCTGACCTTGTACACCAGATCGGGCAGCTCCTTGAAGAGGAAATGCGCGGCCCGGCCCTCCAGGGAGAGTTCGGGCTGACGCGCGAGGAGGGCGGGGTCCTCCAGGAGCAGTTCGTAGGCGCGCACATAGTGGCCTATCATGCGGGCCTCGCTCCAGTGCGCGAGGAGCCACTCGCGGCCGCGCAGGCCCAGTTCCCGGGTCAGGTCCGGGTCGGCCAGGAGTCTGCGCAGCACGGCGGGGGCCTCCTCCAGGCGCGCGTTGACGTAGGGGTGGCCCGATGCGCCGGAAAAATGGCGGATCAGGGCCTGGGAGCGCTCGTCCAGGAAGTTGACGGCGCACACGGCCTGGGCCAGGGCCTCCAGGCCCGTGAGGTGGTAGCTGCCGGTGACCAGGTCGTCCAGGCAGATGCGGCTGGAGCGTTTTTCCGGCAGGGCCTCGGCCAGGGGGCGGATCTCCGTGACGCGGCGCACGCGCCAGCCCTCGGCCTCCAGGGAGCGCAGCAGGGGGAGCGCCTGGGGCGTGCCCTTGGTGTTCCAGCGGTCCTCCCAGGCCCCGGCGTTCATGGTGGGGTTGTAGAACACGTCCCAGCGGGGGGGCTCTGCGGAGGGGGCGTACTCGGGCCGGGCTTCGGGGATGAAGTTGGGCGTCACGTAGGCCTTGGGGTAGAGCCGCTCGGGGTGCTGGGCGATGACGAGGGCCGGGATGTCCTGGGCCAGCAGGGCCTCGGGGGTGATGCCCATGGAGCGGGCCACGAAGCCCGGCTCCGTGTGGAACTGGCGGACCACGCGCTTTCCGGCGCGTTGCAGCGCGCGGAAGTCCAGGGGGGCGAAACGGTCCGAGTCCAGGTCCAGGTAGTTGTGCAGGTGGAGGATGTCGGCGTCGCGGGCGGCCTGGAGCACGGCCTCGGGGTTTTCGTCCATGACGAGGTCGTGGTCGTAGCGGCCGAAACGGGAGCGGTCGGCCAGGCGGGCCTGCACGCCTGTGTGGCGGTTGAGGGCCTGCACCAGACGGACGGGCATGCCCGCCAGGGGCGTGAGCGAGAAGTGCAGGACCTTCATGGGGTGGGGAGGGTCGCACGGCCTGCCGAGGCCCCCCGAGCGAGCCGGTCCCCGGATATGTTTG
>NZ_JBZVFJ010000156.1:0-7267 GCF_058402725.1 Fundidesulfovibrio sp.
AAGTGTCCGGGGGGGGGAAGGGTACAAGGGGGGGGGTCAGTTTCCCTGGCCCCCCCCCCTCCCTTTTTGCCTCCTTTCGCGCCCCGGCAGTTCTGCCCAAGGATGGACCATCATGCCCTTCGCGACGCTTTTCGCCATCGCCGTGGCCCTGGCCATGGACGCCTTCGCCGTGGCCCTGGCCACCGGCATCTGCCTGCGCCAGGCCCAGGCCGCCCAGCTTTTGCGCATGGCCTTCGCCTTCGGGCTCTTCCAGGCCCTCATGCCCGTGGCGGGGTGGGTCCTGGGCCTCGCCGTGCGCGACTTCATCCACGCCTACGCGGGCTGGACAGCCTTCGTCCTGCTGGCCTTCGTGGGCGGCAAGATGATCTGGGAAGGCGTGAAAGGCGGCGAGGAGGACGACTCCTGCCCCCCCAAGGACCCCACCCGGGGCATGCAGCTTCTCGTGCTCGCCGTGGCCACCAGCATCGACGCCATGGCCGTGGGCCTCTCCTTCTCGGTGCTGGGCCAGTCAGTGTGGTTCCCTGCCGTGGTGATCGGCGTGGTCTGCTTCGTCATCACGGCCCTGGGCGTGAAGATCGGCTGCCTGGCCGGACGGGTGGCCGCCCTCAGCCGCTGGGCCGAGGTGCTGGGGGGCGTCACTCTGGTGGGCATCGGGCTCAAGATCGCCCTGGCCGGTTGAGACTTGCGATGGACAAGGGTCTGCGCTCCTATTACTGTGTCGGAAAACGTTTTTTTCAGGAGCCGCTCATGAAACGCGCGATTCTGCTCATGCTGGCCCTCAGCCTGACCCTGGCCGTCCCCGCCCTGGCCCAGGACGACGCGCCCGTCAAGGGCGACAAGGCCTTCAAAACCCTGGACGCCAACGGCGACGGCAAGGTCACCAAGGACGAGTTCATGGCCGCCGCGCAGAAGCGCGCCGCCGCCCGCTGGGAAAAGCTCGACCCCGCCGGCAAGGGCTTCGTCACCAAGGAAGACCTCGAAGGCGTGCGCGCCAAGGCCCGCGAAAAGGCCCAGGCCCGCAAGGCCAAGAAGGACGCCCCGGCCCAGTAACCTTTTCCGCCGCGCGGGCCGGACCTCCCGGCCCGCGCGGGGTTCGAGCCGTTGCCCTGAGGAGCGAGACGTGAAAATCCTCGTGGCCGACGACGACCCGGTGAACCGGCGTCTGGCCTCCTTGTTGCTGGAACGCGCCGGGATGGAGGCCCTGATCCTCCCGGACGGACTCTCCGCCCTGGAAGCCTTCCGCGCGCAGGCCTTCGACGCCGTGCTCCTGGACATGGAGATGCCCGTCCTGGACGGACCGGAAACCGCCCGGCGCATGCGCGCCGCCGAGGCCGCGCTGGGCCGCCCCCCCGTGCGCATCCTGGCCGTGACGGGCCACACCGGGGCCGAGGAGGCCGCCCTCTGCCGCGCTGCGGGCATGGACGGCGTGATCGTGAAACCCCTGGGACCCGCCGCCCTCGCCCGATGGCTGGGCCAGCGCCCCGGGGAGCCGGAGGCCTGAAGCCCCGGCGGGAGGGCGTCATGGACAAAGCCTCAGCCATGGTCTGGGGCGCTCTGGCCGGGGACAGCCTGGCCCTGGGCGTCCACTGGATCTACGACCAGGCCGTCATCGCCGCGCGGCACGGCCGACTCTCCGGGCTGGCCGATCCGCCCCCGGGCTCCTACCATCCCAACCGCCGCGCCGGGCAGTTCACCCACTACGGCGACCAGACGCTCCTTTTGCTGGAATCCGTCGCTACGTGCGGCGGATTCGACCCCGCCGACTATTCCCGCCGCTGGCGCGCCCTCTTCGAGGGCGGCTACGACGGCTATGTGGACCGCGCCACCAAGGCCACCCTGGCCCGGCTGGCCGAGGGCTGGGAGCCCCTGGACGCCGGAAGCGCCTCCGACGACCTGGCGGGGGCCTCGCGCATCGCTCCCGTGGTCCTGGCCCTGCGCGCCGACCCGGAGGCCTGCGTGAAGGCCTGCCGCGCCCAGACCGCCCTCACCCACAACAACGCCAAGGTGCTCGACGCCGCCGAGTGCTTCGCCCGCACGGCCCTGGCCTGCCTGGAGGGCGCGCCCCCGGCCGAGGCCCTGGCGCGATCCCTGGAGGGCCGCCTGCCCGGTTCCCCCCTGCACGCCTGGATGGCCGCCGGACTGGCTGCAGCAGGGGAGGACAGCGTGGCTGCCGTGGCCCGCTTCGGCCAGAGCTGCCATGTGGACGGAGCCTTTCAGGCCACCGTGCAGCTCATCGCCCGCCACCAGGACGCCCCGGCCGAGGCCCTGGCCGACTCGGCCATGGCGGGCGGCGACTCGGCCGCGCGCAACCTGATCGTGGGCATGGTGCTCTGCGCCCGGAAGGGCGTGGAAGCCCTGCCGCCGCAATGGGTCGAGGGGTTGGCCGCGCGGGAGCGCGTCGCCGCCGCGCTGGCCAGGCTGGCCTGAGGCGCGCCCGGCGAGCCGCGCCCCGAAGCCGTTGGACGATCCCGGAATCTAGTAGGCGTAGGGTTCTTCGGAGCGCCACTCGTACATCAGGCCCATGCCGGGGGCCTTCTCGGGCTCCAGATCGCGGGCCAGGAAGGCCCAGTCGGGCTGTACCGAGGAGAAGGCGGACCCGCCCAGCGACTCCTCGGCGGTCTGCGGGTCGGCCTTGTCCCGGGCCAGGCGGCCGTAGACCGCCACCCAGGCCCCGGCCTCGGGCAGGGGGCCGCCCTTTTCCGGGCGCACCCGGAATCCCACGGCCGTGGAATCTGCGAAACAGCAGTAGAGGGCCGTGCGGTAGAGCAGGAATTCGCCGCGCGCGTCCATCTCCGGCGAGCGCCGCACGAAGCCGCGCACGGCGTAGGGCAGGCCGGTCTTGCCTTGCAGATCCCTGGCCGCGATGTCGTAGAGTTCGCCCAGGTTGATGCGCACGTATTCCACGCCGTCGCGGCGCACCCGCGAGGGCAGCGCCTCCTCCTGGCCCGGGGGGACGGAGGCGTCCACCCCGGCGTTCTGCATCCAGCGGTCCAGACCGAGTTCGCTGGCCAGGCAGAGCGCGATCACCAGCACGTAGAGCCCGGCGCGGGGCCACGTGGACCCGGCGGGGGGCCGGGCCAGTGAATACGCGCCCAGGCCCGCAAGCGCGGCGGCGCACGCCCAGGAAATCTCGCGAAAGCGCGGATTGAGGTACATCCAGTAGTTGCCCGCCGTGAGCAGGTAGCCCAGAAAGCCCGCCAGGGCGAGCAGGCACAGGGCTTCCACGGTCCCGGGCAGGCGGCGCAGGACGTTCATCGCGGCCACTTCTCCAGGACGCCCATGAGCATGCAGGCCGCGAAGATCGAGGCCGCCGGGATCACGATGAGCAGCCGCACGATCTCCGGGCGGAACACCCCGCGCCACATGAGCACCAGCTTGATGTCCAGCACCGGCCCCAGCGCGAGAAAGGCCGCCTTGGCCGCCAGGGGGAACCCCGAGAACGAGGCCGCCACGAAGGCGTCCGCCTGGGAACACAGCGAGAGCACCACCGCCAGCGCCATCATGCCGCTCACCGAGAGCAGCAGGTCCTTTTCGATGAGGTTCACCGCCCCGGCCGGTGCCAGGGTCTTGAAGGCCGCCGCCACGGCCGCGCCGAACACCAGCACGCGGAACATGTCCAGGAAGTCGGCCTGGGCGTGGCGCAGGGCGTGATCCAGCCGGGAGAGAAGGGACGGACGCCGCACGTCGGCGGGGTTCACCATGTCGGCCAGGGACCCGAAAAGCGCGGGCTCGCCGCCGCAGCCGCAGGACGCCGCGACGGGCCGCGCGCCGGGCAGCAGGAGCTCCTGCGCCGTGCGCCCGCGCACCGCCACGCCCACCGCGCAGGCCACGCCCGCCACCAGCACGCAGCGGACCACCACAACGCCCAGGTCGCCCTGGAAGGCCACCAGCGTGGACGCCAGCACCACGGGGTTGATCACCGGCCCGGCCAGCATGAAGGTCATGGCCGTGGCCGGGGGCACTCCCTTGCCCAGCAGGCGGCGGATCAGGGGCACGATGCCGCACTCGCAGCAGGGCATCACCATCCCCAGCACCAGCCCGGCCAGGATGCCCTTCACCGCGCCCCGGGGCATGAGCCGCTCCAGGGTCCCGGCCGGGACGAACACCTCGAAAAGCCCCGAGGCCAGCGCGCCCAGCAGCAGGAAGGGGGCGGCCTCCAGAAGGATGGCCACCAGCACCTGGGCGAAAAGCGAAACGAATTCCATGGGGGCGTATCTCCGAGGCGGGGACATATCCCCCCGGCGCGGGCCGGTCAACAGCCCGGGCATACCCGGGCCGACGGCCGCTCCCCCCTGGAACGCAGGCCGAACTTCACCGGCTGACGGCCCAACCGCCCCTGGACGACGGCCTTATCCCCCGGTCCGCCCCGTCACCCCCTTCCCGCGCCGCTTGACCGCCGGGCAGGGCCTCCACTACCAGCGCACATGCGCATCCTCCTGGTGGACCATCGCGACAGCTTCACGCGCAACCTGGAGCACCTGCTGGCCCGCGCGGCCGGGAGCGCGCCGGACATCGTCCCCTGCGCGGGCTTTCGCCCCCGGGACGCCGCTGCGTTCGACCTCACCGTGCTCTCCCCCGGCCCCGGACACCCGCGCGATCACACCGGCTACGGGCCGCTCCTGGAGTCGGGCCGCCCGGTGCTGGGGGTCTGCCTGGGGCTCCAGATCATCAACCTGCACTTCGGCGGCGCGGTGGAGCGACTGCCCGGCTGCGTGCACGGGAGGTCCGGGCGCTTCCGTTTCCTGGGCCGCGAGATCGAGGCCGGGCGCTACCACTCACTCCACCTGAGCCGCCTGGCGCCGGACCTGGAGCTGCTGGCCCACCAGGACGGCATCCCCATGGCCGCGCGGCACCGCCGCCTGCCCGTGGCGGGCGTGCAGTTCCACCCCGAATCCTTCCTGACCCCGCAAGGCCCGGAGATCCTCCATGACCTCTTTCAGCTCGTGCTGCCCCGCTGACGGCCTCGCCTGGATCGACGCCCTGGCCCCGGAGCGGCCCGACGTGTTCGTCACCCCGCCCATGCCCGGCGTGGCGGCCTCCGGCCTTGCCGGACTCTGGCCCTCGGCCGAGTGGCGGCTGGAGACCGGCGGCGGCCTGGAAGGGCTCAAGGCCTTCTGCGACGCCTCGTCCGGCCCGGCGCTGGGCTTTCTCTCCTACCAGGCCGGGTTCCCGGGCCTGGGCGTGGCCCGGCGTCCCTCCGCCTTCCCAGAGGGCGTGTTCCGCACCTACGGGGCCGTGCTCGCGCCCGCCCCGGACGCCCGCTCCGTGACCGTCCACGCCGCCACGCCGAAACTTCGCGACGCGGCCCTGCGCCTCGTGGCGGGCGTTCGCCGCGCCGACCCCGCACCGCTCCCCGTCCTGAACGCACCCAGGGCCTCCATGGACCGCCGGGCCTACACCGCCGCCGTGCGCCGCGCCCTGGAGCACATCCTGGACGGCGACGCCTACCAGCTGAACCTCTCCATCCGCTTCGACGCGGACTGGCCCGCCGGGCACGATCCTCAGGCCCTCTTCACGGGCCTGCTGGCACGGCGTCCGGCCATGTTTTACGGATTGTACAACGATGCGCCATACACCCTGATCTCCACCTCTCCCGAGCGCTTCCTGAGGGTGCGCGACGGCCGTGTGCTCACCCAGCCCATCAAGGGCATGCGCCTGGCCGGGGACGACCCCGTGGCCGCAGCCCGGCTCCCGCGCGCCTCGCCCAAGGAGGACGCCGAACTCTCCATGATCGTGGACCTCATGCGCAACGACATCTCCACCCGCTGCGCCTACGGCTCCGTGGCCGTGACAGGACACCGCTCCGTGTTCCTGGTGGACGGGCTGCTCCAGATGTACGCCAGCGTAACAGGCGCGCTGCGGCCGGAAGCCGACGCCCTGGACCTGCTCTGGGACGCCCTGCCCCCGGGCTCCGTCACCGGCTGCCCCAAGGCCCGCGCCGTGGAGCTCATCGCGGGGCTGGAACCCCACCGCCGAGACGCCTACTGCGGCTGCCTCGTCCTGCGCCTCGGCCCCCGCGACCTGGACAGCTCCGTGGCCATCCGCACCGCCTGCCACGACGCCTCCTCCGGCACGCTCAGCTTCTTCGCCGGAAGCGGCATCGTCGTGGACTCGGACCCGGACCTGGAATATGAGGAAACCATGGCCAAGGCCTCCAAGTTCCTGGCCCTGGCCGGGAGGAACACGCCATGATCGCCTGGATCGACGGCCGCCTCGTCCCCGGAGCCGCCGCCCTGAGCCTGGAAGGCCCGGCCTTCCGCTGCGGCATGGGCCTTTTCGAGACCATCCTCTTCCACCAGGGCAGGCCCCGCCGCCTGGAACGGCACCTGGAACGCCTCGCCGCCAGCCTCGCCGCGCTGCACCTGCGCCGCGACCTGCCGACGCCCGCCGACGCCGCGCGCATCATCGCCGACGTGGCCCACGCCAACGGCCTCGCCGGAGAAACCGCCCGAGTGAACCTCTTCTGCTATCAGGAGCGAGCCCAGGGCGAGGCCGCCCTCTGCGTCGCCGCAGCGCCCTACGAAATCGACCCCGACGCGGCCCGCGCCCTGGTCGTCTACCCCCACGCCCACGCCTCCCACCTCTGCGCCCACAAGACCATGGCCAACCTGCACCAGCGCTTGGCCTGGGACTTCGCGCGCAGCGCCGGAGCAGACGACGCGCTGCTCGTCGACCACCACGGCCACGTCCTCGAAGCCGCCTGCGCCGCCCTCCTCTTCTCCGACGGCAAAGGCTTCTACGAGCCCCGCACGCCCTGGAAGCTCCCCAGCCTGACCATGGAAGCCGCGCGTCGCCGCCTGCACGTTGAGGAAATCCCCCTGACCCTGGCCGATCTGGACGGCATGTGCCACGCCTACTGGCTCAACAGCCTGGGCGGCATCCAGCCGGTCGCGCGGATCGACGCCCGCCCGCTGGACCCCGATTGGGAAACGTGCAGGCCCCTCCTGCGCGAACTTCTGGGGTTGGACGGGTAGCACGCCGCAAGCAGAAAACCGGCCCGCCTGCAAACGCTTCGCGGTGGCGGCTGGCGCGGTGGTGGCGCAGGGGGACGGGAGAGCGGTCGGCCCGGCCGCCCTGCGGAGAGGACCGGAACTGGCCTGCCCTCGACGGACCTCAGGGCCGCCGGACAGGCCGGCCGCAGTGGTGTGGTTCGGAGTTGGGGGGGGGCGGCCGCTCAAACGGGACTTCTCACCGGCGCGGGACGCCGGGACACGCGGAACAGGACGGGAATGAAAGGGTCAGCGCGACGGCGTGCGCGCCCAGCAGT
>NZ_JBZVFJ010000157.1:0-7258 GCF_058402725.1 Fundidesulfovibrio sp.
CGCGTATCCCGTGCCGGACCCCACCACACTCAACGGGCGTCGCGTCGCCTTCTCCTACCTGCACGGCCGGGCCTATTCCGTGCTCTACTGGCTGGACATCCTGGCCTGCCTGCTCATCGACTGGCTCATCCGCCTGGAGAGCCGCATCCATGCCCCCAAATTCCTGGCCCAGCTGGGCGACTACTCCTACACGCTCTACCTCATCCACTCCAACATCATCATCCTGGTTTTCTACCATTGGAAGCTCAGCACCGGCACCCCGCCCGGCACCATCGCCGGGCTCATTGCCTTCGTGCTCTGCATGGGCGGATTCTGGTACCTGGGCCAGGTGGACGTAAGGCTGCACAAGTACTTGAAGTCCCACGTGAACAAGGCCCTTGCCGACGGGTGGGCCGCCGCCGGGCGACGCTACATACGCGAGCCCCTGGCCGCCCTGATGTCCTCACGCTCGTCCAGGGACTGACCCCGCACCCGGCTGACGCCGCTCATGCAGCCGGGGCGCGCTCCGCCCGGGCATCCGGCGCCTTGCCTCAGCCCCGTTTAAGCGCGCCGCCGTGGGACATGTCGTCCCATCCCGCACGATCCGCACGACGGCCTCTCGCGGTCGGCCTGCTTACGCCTGCAATCCGTCGCCTTGCCCCGTTTTGAGCGTTCCGGCCCGTCTCAAGTCCCGGCCACCCGCCCCACTCCCGGCTTCGCGCCCTCCGCGCCGCTTCCGGCCCACTTTTTCGCTGCCTTGCGTTGACAGGCTGCCTCGCCCAGGATATAGGACAAATCGGCTCCTAATTATCCGCATTGAGGACAGGCCATGAAGCTCACACGCGCCGCCGAATACGCCATCCGCTGCGTGCTCTACCTCTCCCGGCATGCCGCCGGGCAGCTGGTCAGCCGCAGGGAGGTGGCCGAGGCCATGGACATCCCCCCGGCATTCCTGGGCAAGATCGCCCAGGGTCTGGCCCGGGCCGGGGTGCTCGTGGTGCGCCAGGGCGCGCAGGGCGGATATCTTCTCGCGCTTCCCCCCAGGGATATTTCTCTGTTACGGGTGGTTGAAGCCATGGACGGGGAGATCCTGCTCAACGAGTGCCTGGCCAGTCCTCACCACTGCGGCATGAGCCCCACGTGCCCGGTTCACGGGGTGTGGGCCGGGGCGCGCAAGCGTTTCCGGGCGGACCTGGCCTCGGTGAGCTTTGCCGACCTGGCCGGTTGCCCGGAGCCGTGCGCGGGTGGGCTCTGCTCCGCCGGATGTTCCGGGGCGGAGTGCGGGAACTGACGTTTCCGGCCGCGAGGCCGGGCAAGAGTGCGCCGCGAACGGCGCGTCATGGATTCAACCAGGGCCAGCGGTTGGCCCGGACAACCTTGTAACCGGCCAGAACAGGAGAGAAGGCGCATGGATACCCTGATGCTTTCCCGTTTGCAGTTTGCCGCCGCCGTCTTCTTCCATTTCATCTTCGTTCCGCTGACGCTGGGCCTCTCCATCATCGTTGCCCTCATGGAGACCCGTTACGTCCGCACCGGAGATGAAATCTACAAGAAGATGACGAAATACTGGGGCAAACTCTTTCTCATCAACTTCGCCCTGGGCATCGTCACGGGCATCACGCTGGAATTCCAGTTCGGAACCAACTGGTCACGCTATTCGGCCTACGTGGGCGACATCTTCGGGCCGCTCCTGGCCATCGAGGCCTCGGTGGCCTTCTTCCTGGAATCCACCATGCTGGGCGTGTGGGTCTTCGGCTGGGACAAGCTCTCCAAGAAGAAGCACTGCGCCGCCATCTGGATGGTGGCCATCGCCAGCAACCTCTCGGCGCTGTGGATCATCATCGCCAACGGCTTCATGCAGAATCCCCTGGGCTACGTGATGCGCAACGGCAGAGCGGAACTCGACGATTTCTGGGCGCTCATCACCAACCCCTACGCCTGGGGCGAGTACGCGCACGTGCTCACGGCGGCCTACCTGCTCTCGGGCTTCTTCGTGATGGGCGTGTGCGCCTGGCATCTGATGCGCAAGAACGAGGTGGACTTCTTCACCCGCTCCTTCAAATACGGCGTGTCCTTCGCGCTGATCTTCTCCGTGCTTGCGGCCCTGGCCGGGCACGCCCAGGGCAACCTGGTGGCCAAGCTCCAGCCCGCCAAGCTCGCGGCCCTGGAAGCCCAGTGGAACACCGAGAAGCGCGCGCCCCTGCACCTGCTGCTCGTCCCCGGCGACGCCGAGAAGGGCAACCTGGTGGAGGCTCTGCCCATCCCCGGCGGCCTCTCCTTCATCGCCTACAACGACATCAACGCCGAAGTGAAGGGCCTCAAGGACTTCAAGCCCGAGGACCGTCCTCCCGTGGCCATCACCTTCTGGAGCTTCCGCATCATGGTGGGCCTGGGCACGCTGTTCATCGCCCTGGCGGCGTTCGCCTGGATCAAGCGCAACGATCTGGTGAACCAGCCGCGCCTGCTCAGGGCCCTGCTCTGGGTCATCCCCCTGCCCTACATCGCCATCGACTGCGGCTGGGCCGTGGCCGAGGTGGGCCGCCAGCCGTGGATCGTCCACGGGCTCATGCGCACCAAGGACGCCGTCTCGCCCGTGGAGCCCTCCCAGGTGGCCGTGTCCCTGGCGGCGTTCATCGTGGTCTACGCCATCCTTGGCGCCATCGACATCTACCTTCTGGCCAAGTACGCCAAGAAGGGTCCGGTCCACTAACACGGAGGGATGAGACATGGATCTCGGAACCATCTGGTTTCTGTTGTGGGGCGTGCTGTGGGCCGTCTACTTCGTCCTGGACGGCTTCGACCTGGGCGTGGGCATGCTTGCCCCCGTGCTGGCCGGCAGCGACACGGAGAAGCGCATCCTGCTCAACTCCGTGGGACCCTTCTGGGACGGCAACGAGGTGTGGCTGATCACCGCCGGCGGCGTGACCTTCGCGGCCTTCCCCGGCACCTACGCCGTAATGTTTTCGGCGCTCTACACGCCCTTGATGCTTCTGCTCTTCGCCCTGATCTTCCGGGGCATCGCGTTCGAGTTCCGCTCCAAGATGGAGTCGCCCGCCATGCGTTCCCTGTGGGACAAGATCCACTTCCTGGGGAGCTTTCTGCCCTCCCTGCTTCTGGGCGTGGCCTTCGCCAACATCTTCCAGGGCATTCCCATCGACAAGAACGGCATCTTCCAGGGCAACCTCTTCACCCTGCTCAACCCCTACGGCCTGGCGGGCGGCGTGCTCTTCGTGCTGGCCTTCCTGATGCACGGCGCGCTCTTCCTGGCCTGCAAGACCGAGAACCCCATCCGCGACAGGGCCATCCGCGTGGCGGAGAAGCTCTGGGCGGCGCTGCTGGCCGTGGCGGTGCTCTTCCTGGTGTTCTCGGCCGTGGCCACCAAGCTTTTTCTCAACTACATCGAAAATCCGCTGCTCTTCGCGGTGCTCGCCCTGCCGGTGGGCGGCCTTCTGATGCAGCGCGTGTACATCGGGCAACGGCGCATGCTGGCCGCCTGGACCGCCAGCGCCGTAACCATCGCGGGCGTGGCGCTCTTCGGGGTGCTGGGCATCTACCCGGCGCTCCTGCCCTCGTCCCTGGACCCCGCCTTCTCCATGACCATCGCCAACAGCGCCTCCTCGCCCCTGACGCTGAAGATCATGCTCACGGTGGCGCTCACCTTCGTGCCCATCGTGATCCTCTACCAGGCCTGGGTGTACAAGACCTTCTCCCACAAGGTGACCGAGAAGGACGTGGACTACCACGAAGCCTACTAGCGCGAGCCTGAACTCCAACCACGAAGCCCCCGGAGCGCGAGCGCCGGGGGCTTTCCCCTTTTCGCCCTTTACCTGCCTTGCGCGCGGGCGTATGGAAGGCAACGATCCAGGGAGGTTCCCATGAACCGACGGACGTTCCTTCTCGCCTGTCTCGCGGTGTCGCTCCTGAGCGTCAGCGCCGGGGCCGAGCCCTTGCTCGTCATGTTCGACAAGGCCAACCCGCCCTTCATGTACGCCACCGTGGACAACAAGGCTGCGGGCGTCTATCCGGCCCTGGTGGCCGAGGCCTTCTCGCGCATGGAGCAGCCTGCGGTGCTGGAGGTCCTGCCCTGGAAACGCGCCCTGCACTTCCTGGACACCGGGCGCGGCGGACTGGCGGGCCTCTACATGACCGAGGAGCGCCTGAAGCGCTACGACTACAGCGAGCCCCTGCACACCGAGACCACGCTCGTGGTGCAGCGCGCCTCCGACCCCTTCCCCTTCCTTGGCCTGGAATCCCTGCGCGGACGCGCCGTGGGCGTGTTGCGCGGCTGGTCCTACGGAGACGAGTTCGAGAAGGCCCGCGCCGCCGGGCTCTTCACCACCGAGGAGGTGGAGGGCGACGCCCAGAACTTCGAGAAGCTCCTGGCCGGGCGCATCGACGCGCTCCTTGCCGTGAAGGAATCGGCCGAGACCTACATGGCATCCTCGGCCTCCCGGGAAAAGTTCACCGTGCAGGAGCGGCCCTTCGCCCGCAACAACGCCTACCTGGCCTTCTCGAAAGAGTCCCACATGCGGGACTTCCTGGACAGGTTCAACAAGGCGCTGGCCGAGATGCGCCGCGACGGCGCGTGGGACTCCATCCTCAAGAGCATCTTCGAGGGGCGCTGACGCACAACGCGGACGGGGGCGCCCCCCTCCTCGTGTTGCGTTCACAATAACCGCCCCTACGGATTGCCAAGTCAACCAATCGGAACAACAGACTTTCATTTCGAAACACATTTCGGACTTTCAAAACAGCGACACTAGCCGGACCCGCAGACGACGAAAGCCCCCGGACCGCCGGTCCGGGGGCTCGCCGCGCGGAGGGAACCCTTCTACGTCAGGCTGCTGGCCAGTCCCTGGGCCTTTGTTCCGCCCATCACGCTGCCGCCCGACTGCTCCTGGAGCTTGGCCAGCTGGTCGTTGAGCTGGATCATCTGGTTCTGGAGCATCATGATCTGCTGCTGCTTCTGCTTTTCGGGCAGGTCGCCGTTCTTGATCTTGTCCATCTGCTCCTTGAGCTTCTCGATCTGGTCCTTGAGGCTCTCGATCTGGCTCTCCACGGAGGTCTTGTCCGACGTGCCCGCCTTGGTTGTGAGCTTGGCGGCCTCCTGCTTCCCGGCCTCGGAGAGGGACACGGTGTCGCCCTGGCCTGCCGTGGCCCCGGATGCGCCCTGAGCGGCGTCCTGCGCGCCGGTCTTGAGGGTCCCGCCCAGGGGCGAAAGCGTCCTGTCCGAGCTGAGCAGCGTGCTGGCGATGTTCATGGCGTCCGGTCCGGTTGACGGTTGTTACTCTGGAACTCATCGGCAGCCGCAGCCGCAAGTTGAGGGGCGCAGAAAGAGAATGCCGTTCGCACACGGAACGCTTCCCCCGTCATTTGCCGGAAGAAACGCAGCCGCCCCCCCTTCAAGCTTCCGCTGCGGCGTGCTAGGCAGAAGGCAAACGACCCTCCTGGAGGCTTTCCATGGACAAGGGCTCCGCGCTGATCCTCTGGTTCGAGGACATCTCCATCGACGACGTGCCCCTCGTGGGCGGCAAGAACGCCTCCCTGGGCGAGATGGTGCGCGAACTCGCCCCCAAGGGCGTGCGCGTGCCCGGCGGCTTCGCCGTCACCGCCCGGGCCTACCGGCTCCTCCTGGAGCACAACCGCGCCGAGGAGCGCATCAAGGACGTGCTCCGGGACCTGGACACCCGCGACATGGAGAACCTGGCCCAGCGCGGCCGCAAGGTGCGCACCATCATCCGCTCGTTGGCCTTCCCGCCCGAACTGCGCGCCGCCATCGAAGAGGCCTACGCCGTCATGGAGCAACGCCACGGGCCGGGCTGCGACGTGGCCGTGCGCTCCTCCGCCACCGCCGAGGACCTCCCCGACGCCTCCTTCGCCGGACAGCAGGAGACCTACCTGAACATCCACGGCGCGGAAGAGCTCCTGGAGGCCTGCCAGCGCTGCTTCGCCTCGCTCTTCACCAACCGGGCCATCTCCTACCGCGTGGACAAGGGCTTCGACCACTTCGCCATCGCCCTCTCCATCGGCGTGCAGAAGATGGTGCGCTCCGACCTGGCCTCGGCGGGCGTGATGTTCTCCATCGACACCGAGTCGGGCTTCCGCGACGCCGTGACCATCACCGGGGCCTGGGGCCTGGGCGAAAACGTGGTGCAGGGCGCCGTGAGTCCCGACGAATACTGCGTGTTCAAGCCCACCCTGCGCGCGGGCTTCCGGCCCATCCTCCAGCGCAAGCCCGGGGACAAGGCCATCAAGATGGTCTACACCGACGACGCCAAGTCCCCCACCAAGAACGTGGAGGTCCCCCAGGCCGACCGCACCCGCCTGGTGCTCGCGGACCACGAAATCCTGGAACTGGCCCGCATGGCCATGGTCATCGAGGAGCACTACTCGACCAAGGCCGGGACACCGCGCCCCATGGACATCGAATGGGCCAAGGACGGCCGCTCCGGGGAGCTCTACATCGTCCAGGCCCGGCCCGAGACCGTGCACTCCCTCAAGGACGCCAACGTCCTGCGCACCTACCGGCTCACGGGCCTGGGCGAGGTGGCTGCGCGCGGGCGCGCCGTGGGCGAGATGATCGGCAGGGGCCTGGCCTGCGTGATCAGGGAAGCCGCCAACATCAAGGCCTTTAAGCCCGGCAGCGTGCTCGTCACCGACATGACCGACCCCGACTGGGAGCCCGTGATGAAGACGGCCTCGGCCATCGTCACCAACCGTGGCGGGCGCACCTGCCACGCGGCCATCGTCTCGCGCGAGTTGGGCATCCCCTGCGTGGTGGGCGCGGGCGACGCCACCGAACGCATCCGCGACGGCGAGCCCGTCACCGTGGACTGCTCCCAGGGCGCGGAGGGTCTGGTCTACCACGGGCTTCTGGACTTCGAGGTGCAGACCGTCAACCTGGGCGAGATGCCCAGGCCCCGAACCAGGATCACCATGAACCTGGCCGCCCCGGAGCAGGCCTTCGAGAAGAGCTTCATTCCCAACGACGGCGTGGGTCTGGCGCGCGTTGAGTTCATCATCAACTCCGCCATCCGCGTGCACCCCCTGGCGCTTCTGCGCTTCGACCAGCTCAAGGACCCGGCCGCGCGGGAGGCCATCGAGGCCATGACCCGGGGCTACGCGAACAAGGCCGACTACTTCGTGGACAGACTGGCCGAGGGCGTGGGCATGCTGGCCGCCGCCTTTTATCCCAAGCCCGTCATCGTGCGCCTGTCGGACTTCAAGTCCAACGAGTACGCCAATCTGATCGGCGGAGCGCAGTTCGAGCCCCGCGAGG
>NZ_JBZVFJ010000158.1:0-7137 GCF_058402725.1 Fundidesulfovibrio sp.
CGGTAGAGCTCCAGGAGGCGCTTCTTGAAGGCCGGGACGAGCACGAAGAGCGTGGCCGCCAGGAGCCCCGAGAAACCCAGCACCAGGGCCGCCAGCTGCGGGCTGTAGAGGAAGAGCACCGGCACGAAGATCAAAAGCGCCAGGCCGTCGAGCAGCGTGAAAAAGAGCCGCCCCGTGAGGAATTCCCGCAGCGCCCCGGCCTGCTGCATGTGCTGGATGAGCGCCCCGGCGTGGCTCTGCCCGAAGAAGCCCAGGGGCAGGCTGAGCAGCCGGGCGAAGGTCCGCGAGGCCACCCGCGCGTCGATGCGCGCCGTGGCGTGCTGCATCACGAAGCCGCGCAGGAACGAGAAGCCCGCTTCGAAGGCCAGGGCCGCCGCCATGCCGAGGCTCAGCACCTGGAGCGTGGAGAGGCTCTTGTGCGCCAGCACCCGGTCGATGACGATCTGGAAATACATGGGCAGGGCCAGGGCCAGCACGGTCATCATGAGCGAGGCCAGGGCCACGTCCGCGAAGGAGCGCCCCTGGCGCAGGATTTCCGGCGCGAACCAGCGCAGGCCGAAGGGCTGGGCCTCGTCGCCCAGGCGGAAGCGCCGCTTGAGGAGCACCACGCGCCCGTCCCAGCGGGCCAGGAAGTCCGCCATGGGCCAGGTGTCCTGGCGCGGCGGCTGGCGGCGCGGGTCCACCAGGACAGCCCCGCGCTCCGGGTCGATCCCGGCCAGCACCGCCACGGCGCCCTCCCGGAGCACGACGAGCGCGGGCAGGGCCTCGGCCAGGCCGGGCAGTTCCTCGGGAGCGCAAGCGCGGACCTGGGCCTTGAGCCCTTCCTCACGGGCCAGTTCGGCCAGCTCTTCCGGGGTGGGCTCGCGCTCCTCCAGGGCGTGGGCGCGGGCCAGGGACTCGGGGGAGAGCTCCAGGCCGTGGCGCGCCGCCGCCAGGGCCAGGGCGCGCAGCCCCGTGCGCGGCCGGGCCGGGCCAGGAGCAGGGCCTTGCCGGACCAGCTGCGCTCCAGGGCCTGGCGTTCCAGCTCGAAAGGGCCGGAGACCCTGGCCAGGGGGTCGGCCAGGAGCACGCGTCCCTCGCCGCCCGGGGCGAAGCCCACCAGGGCCACGGTGTTGGCGTTTTCCAGGCGCAACAGGGCCGGGTAGTGCTCCAGGTCGGCCAGCTCCTCCCAGCGCAGCATGGCGGGCGCGGCCGTGAAGCCCGCCTCGCGCGCCATGGCGGCCAGGGTCTCCGGGGCGGGCTCCTGATCCGGGGAGAGGCCGTGGCGTTGCGCGGCCTCCTGCGGGTCGAAGGGCAGCCCGTGGGCGTCGGCGGCGGCCTTGAGGCAGGAAAGGGCGGTTTTCACGTCAGGGGGCGTCCGGCGGGCGCGACCCACCCGGCGTCGCCGGGCGGCAGTGCCGCCCGGCGCGGGGTCCGGGAAGAGGGGTGCGGTTTTTCAAGGCGTGGCCGTAACGGCGGGCGCTTCTCGCGGCTCCAGACAACAAGGGGCCTCGTTGCGGACCTTGCGCCTCAGACCTGGGCCAGGGCCGCGCGGTTGGGGTCGTTCTCGGCGGGCAGGAAGGCCAGCCCCGCCGTGGGCACGATGGAGCCCCGGAAGGCCAGCAGCTCCACGCCCTGGATGGTGGACGAACCCTCCAGCCCGGAGACGACGTTCTTGCCGCCCAGGTTGAGGAAGCTGTAGTCGGTCCGGTCCGCCGGGAAGGCCGCCGTGTCCAGGCCGGAGCCGCCCGAGAGGGTGGCGGACCCGGTGACGGGGACGAGCAGGTCGTTGCCGCGCCCGGAGGAGAGCAGCGCGCCGTTGCCGTTGCCCACGAGCACGTCGCCGCCGTCGCCGGTGTAGACCTGCACCACGTTGGTGTTCGCCCCGATGGTCAGGGGCGTGCCGCCGATGGAGCTCGGCATGCCGGGCAGGAGGTTCACGGTGCTGGCGTTGGTGACGGGCGAGGCGTTGAGCACGGTGGCCCCGGAGGAGTCGTTCAGCACGGTGCGGGCCGGATTCTGGGCGGCGTAGTAGGCGTACTCGTTGGTGTAGACGTAGGGGAGCGCTCCCGTGGAGCCCAGGAGCGTGAGCCCCACGGAATCGACCCGGCCCGAGGCCCCGTCGGCGGAATTGTCCTGGATGCTCAGGGTCCACGTCCCGGCGGACTTCTCGCCCAGGGAGTGGGTGCTGGACATGGAGAAGGGGTTGCTGGGGAAGGCCAGGGCCAGGGGCGTGTCCAGCAGGCTGGTCACCGTGCCCGAGGGGGAGGTGAGCAGGAACGACAGATTGGAGACGTTGGGGTGCTCCATGTCCAGGGTGACCTGCACGTCCTCGACGTTGAGGGCCTTGCTCACCTGGAAGCGGGTGACCACGGCCTGCCCGCCGTCCGGGAGGTTCTGGTTCACGGTGTTGGTGGCGCTCGTGCTCACGAGGTTGGCGGCGGTGTGCTGGCTGGTCCAGGTTTCGGCCAGGCGCACGGCGGCGAGGGCGTCCACGAGTCCGTAGCCCACGTCGTTGTTCACGTGCATGCCGCCGCCGTTCCAGTTGGAGGCGCCGTTGATGGTCCACTGGGAGGAGGTGTCGGTGTTGCGCGCTGTGAGGGCCAGGATGTCGGCCACGTCGCGGTAGCCGAGCCTGGGGTTGGCCTCCAGCATGAGCGCGGCCACGCCGGAGACCATGGGGGTGGCGGCGGAGGTTCCGCCGAATTCCATCGAATAGTCGCCGCCGGGCGCGCCGGATTCGGTGAGGCCCTTGCCGATGAGGGCGGTGGTGGTGATGTTGCCTACGCGTTCCACCTCCACCAGGGCGCGGGCCTCGGGGGCGGTTTCGCCTTCTTCCTGGGAGTCGGGCACGCCGTCGCCGTCGGTGTCCACGTTCTGGTAGATGATGTTCTGGGTGGGGCCTGCCACCAGGATGCTGGCCCCGGGCGTGCTGTAGGAGGCCGTGGCCCCCGTGTGGGCGATGCCGGCCACGGTGATGATGGAGGGGGTGTTGGCGAGGTTGGAGAGGTTGGTGTCGTCGCCCTCGAGGCGGTTGTTCCCTGCCGCGAAGGTGATCACCACGCCCAGGCCGTCGCGTCCGTTGGCGACGGCGTTGGCGATGCCTTCGGCCGCGCCTTTGTTGTCGGGGTCGTTGAAGTTGGTGAAGATGTTGGAGATGCCCCAGCTGTTGCTGGAGATGTCGAGGTTCTGGGCGGCGAAGTCGTAGGCGGCCTTGAGGTCGTCGGGGTATTGGTTGTGCACCGACAGGTCCAGGTAGACCGAACCGAGCGTGGCGCCGCGGGCCACGCCCGTCAGGCCGATGCCGTTGTTGGGCGTGGCGGCGATGACGCCCGCGACGTTGTTGCCGTGGTCCTCGCTGTCCGTGGTGGGCTGGCCGTCCCCGAAGGGCTGGGCGGACGTGAAGAGCGCGGGGTTGATGTTGGCCGCGAGGTCTGGGTGGTTCTTCTCCACGCCCTGGTCGTAGACGCCCACCGTGACGCCCCGGCCGGTGTAGTCCGGCCAGACCTGGAGGACGTTGAGGTCGATGCCCGGCGTACCGCCGGACTGGCCGGTGTTCTCGATGTACCATTGGGTCGGGAACAGGGGATCGTTGACCGGGGTAGCCATGAGTGCCTGCCTTGGTCGGAGGTGAAGCTATTGCGGTGTCGCCGTTCTTTCCCCTCATAGCGAAGACAGGGAAGATCGCAAGACCTATTTGGGGGGGCGCAAGGTTCAGGCGAAGTTCGGGCTCACGGGCGGAGCGCCTGCGCCGCCCGCCTGGGGCAGCTCCTTCACGAGGCCGGACTTCTTGAGTTGCGCCATCACCTCGGCGAACTTGGCGTGCACCTCCAGGAAGCCTTCCACGGTCATCACCAGGCTCAGGTTGTGCTCCTGGCGCACCTCCTGGGCCATGTCCAGCCCGTAGAACCGGACGCGCACCGCGCCCTTGCTGAACCCCGCCCCGAGAACGCCGTCCACGAAAACGTCTTTCATGCCTCGTCCGCCTCCTGGCCGGTCTGGCCCGGCCGGTCCTGGCCCCGCCGGGGCCTTGCGTTGCCCATCGCGGATCGCCCCGGGACGCGAAGCGCCCTCCCGCGTTCCCCGGGGAGCGCGGCTCCGGTGTTGCGATCCTGCGCACCATGAACCTGTCGGTGCAAGGACAACAAAGTGTTTGGGCCGCCCGCCTCGGGACCCCGTCCGACAGGATACTCGAGGCGCGCCACTACCCGTCGTGCTTGAGGATTTCGCGGCCCTCTCCGGGATAGACCCGCCGGTCCTCCGGGGACACGGGGGCGGGCGCGGGCCAGCGCCCGGTAACCGGATCAGGCCCCTCGCGCCCGGCGGGGGGCGGGTCGCGGTCGGCCATGCGGGGCTTTGCGCGCAGGTCCACCCCCGGCTGGGGCCAGCTGAACTCCACGGGAATGTTGTTGGGATCGAAGCTGTAGAGCGAGAGGATGAACCCGTGGTCCAGCACCTCCGAGGCCCAGCAGCCCGCCGCCTCCAGCCGCGCCTTGAGCTCGAAGAGGTCCTCGCGCTCCGCCACCCCGAACGAGACGTGGTCGAACCCCCAGGGACCCTTCACGGGCACGCCGTGGTCCTTGTCCGGCAGGGGGTCCACGCCGTTCCACTCGAAGAAGGCCACCATGTCCGTCTCCGAGACCTCCAGGAAATACTGGCGGTAGCCCGCGCGGCCCAGACCCGCCACCAGGCGCATGCCCAGGAGGTCGCGCCAGTAGCGCACCGTGGCCTCCATGTCGCGGGTGGCCATGGCAAGATGGTTGATGCCGGTGTAGCGGGGCATGGTTCCTCCCGTCGGGCTTACGCGGGCCAGTCCAGGCCCATGGCCGCCGGGTTGAGCGCGCCCGAGAAGGCCACCTCCGCCGCCCCGCGCAGGAAGATGCGCCCGCCTTCCAGACGCACGCCCAGCACCTCGCCGCCGGTGGTGGTCACGTCCACGTCGGTCCCGGCCAGGCCCAGGGCGTTGGCGATGGCCGCCGAGGCGCAGGCCCCGGTGCCGCAGGCGTAGGTTTCGTCCTCCACGCCGCGCTCATAGGTGCGCAGCGTCAGGCTGCCCCGGTCCCTCACCGTGACGAAGTTGGCGTTGGTCCCCTTGGGGGCGAAGGCCTCGTGCGTGCGGATGGCCCGGCCCAGGCGCTTCACGTCCAGCAGCGACACGTCGGCGGAGAAGACCACCGCGTGGGGCACGCCCGTGTTCACGAAGTGCACCTCCAGGCGCTCGCCGTCCACGTCCAGGGTCATGCCGGCGCGCAGGTCCCCGGGTTCGGTGAGCCGTACGCGCACCTGGCCGTCGCCCAGCACCTCGGCCTCCACGGGGCCGGCGTCCGTGCCAAGCACCATCCGCTCCGGGGCCATGCCCAGCAGGCAGGCCAGCTTGGCCGCGCAGCGCGCCCCGTTGCCGCACATCTCCGCCCGGGAGCCGTCGGCGTTGTAGAAATCCCACACCACGTCCAGGCCGGATCCGGCGGGCGCGGCGTTCAGGAAGATCAGGCCGTCCGCGCCCACGCCGAAGCACTTGCGGCACACCTTGCGCGCCCACTCGGCCATGGCCTCGCGCGGCACGTTGAGCGCCCTGTTGTCGATCACCACGAAATCGTTGCCGCAGCCCTGCATCTTATGGAAGGCCACGCCCTTGCCCAGGCGGGATTCGCAGACCATGAAAGACTCCTTCGGTGTTGTGCGCCGAACCTATCAAAGGACGGCCCCGCAGGGAAGCGCCGCCGATCCCCCCTGCCCCGGGGGGCGCGCGGCCCGCCTTTTGCTCTGATGCCTGCGGACGCTTCGCGTGGGGAAATTGTTGCCCACCGAGACAACCGCAGGAGCACTACCATGAACCCACTCCTTATTGCAGGCGCGACAACGGCGCTCTCCTTCGCCAAGGATCTGTTCTCCGGAGGCCTCTCCAACCCCCAGGCCAAGGCTGCCGAGGCGGCAAAAAAAGCCGCCGCCGAGTTCTCCAAGAACCTGGAGACCCAGAAGGCCCTCCAGGCGCAGCAGGCCCAGCAGGGCAAGGTGGACGAAGAGTCCCGCCTGGCCAAGCCCATGGGCGCAGAAGCCCAGACCGTGGCCCTGGAAGCCTTCAACGCCCGGCAGGAGAACATCACCCGCCGCCTGGAGAAGAACGTCGCCCAGGGACGACTGACCCCCGAGGACGCGGAGAATATCCGCAGCCTCCAATTGGCCGCCCAGTCCACCCTGGACAGCGCACTGTCCGACGGAAAGCTCTCCTTCGGCGAGTTCCGCCAGGTGAGCACCTCCATCGACCAGGCAAGCCGCCAAATGGCTTCTTACCGCATCCAGCAGGCCCAGTTCGCCTCGCCTGCCGCCGCGGACCGCCAACCCGTGAACGTCACGGCCTGATCGAACGGGAGACGCCATGTACTCCTCTTCCTCGTCCCTTTCCGGCCTGGACGTCTCGGCCTACTTC
This sequence comes from Fundidesulfovibrio sp., assembly GCF_058402725.1. Classification (NCBI taxonomy): domain Bacteria; kingdom Pseudomonadati; phylum Thermodesulfobacteriota; class Desulfovibrionia; order Desulfovibrionales; family Desulfovibrionaceae; genus Fundidesulfovibrio; species Fundidesulfovibrio sp. The sequence goes on from NZ_JBZVFJ010000158.1 coordinate 6,407, forward strand.
AAGGACATCATCGCCTCGCGGCAGGACCGCCAGGACGAACGCCTCGAAGACGCCGACCTCTCCAAACTCTCGGAAAAGGACAAGAAGCGGCTCGCGGACCAGGACAAGGCCACCGACGAACTCATCGCCAAGGCCCTCGCGGACAAGTCCGTCACCCGCGAAGAGTACGACAAGATCATGAAGGCCCTGGACGCCCAGAACACCCTTCTCGATCGGCTCGTCCCCGACAAGACCAAGAAAGACAACCTCAAGGCCATGGGCAACGCCACGCCCATGCAAAACCAGGACATGGCCCTGGCCATGATCCAGAAAAACCTCGACAAGGCCGAAAAAGCCATCGAGGACGGCTTGAAATCCGGCAAGATCGACGCCCAGGAAAAGAAGAAACTCGACGAGTCCCTCGCCAAGACCCGCGAACTCCTCGACAAAGCCCTCGAAGACGGCTCCATCTCCAAAGGCGAATTCTCCAAGATATCCACGTCCGAAAGCCAACTGCTGCGCACAGCCAACACCTACTCGCGCAACCGACGCTACGCGCGCTCCTCCCTGAGCGACGCCGGGCTCGCACTGGACACCACCGCCTAGGCTGCCCGGAAGAGCGGATCGCCGTCCGCCACGCCCCCCCGCAACCCCGCCGCCCCGCGATCGCTTCGCTGGCGCAGGCGGGGTTGCGGCGTTGCGCGAATTCCCGCGCGACAGGCGGCGCAGCCGCAAGGGTCTTGCCAGCCGGA
>NZ_JBZVFJ010000159.1:0-7039 GCF_058402725.1 Fundidesulfovibrio sp.
TTGGCCAGGCCCAGCTGGTGGAGCTCGGCGGCGTAGGCCGGTCGGCTGAAGTTGCCGCAGAGCACCACCAGGGAGTCGCAGGTGGCGGGCGGGTCGCTGGCCTGGAGCCAGAACCCCGCCGTGAGCAAGAGCCCCAGGAAGATCACCGCGCCTGCCAGGAGCAGGTGCTCGGCCACGTGGAACAGGGCCTTCACGCCGGGTTTCATGTCGCCTCCGCCGGTTGGAAGATCTCGCGGAACCGGGCCTTGTAGGCCCCGAAGCGGCCATGGGCCACGGCTTCGCGCGCGCCTGCCGCCAGGTCCAGAAAGAAGCGCACGTTGTGGATGGTGTTCAGGCGGTAGGAGAGCAGTTCCTTGGCCACGTAGAGATGTCGCAGGTAGGCCCGGGAGAAGTTACGGCAGGTGTAGCAGGAACAGGCCGGATCCAGGGGGGCGTCGTCCTCGCGGTACTGGGCGCGCTTGATGTTCACCTGCCCCTGGCTGGTGTAGAGCGTGCCGTTGCGGGCGTTGCGCGTGGGGAGCACGCAGTCGAACATGTCCACGCCGTGCTCGATGCCCTCCAGGATGTCCAGGGGCTTGCCCACGCCCATGAGGTAGCGTGGCTGCTGCGCCGGGAGCAGGGGGGCGGTGTGGGCCAGCAGGTCGTACATCTCGGCCGTGGACTCGCCCACCGAGAGCCCGCCGATGGCGTGGCCCTCGAAGCCCATGGAGCAGACGGCCTCGGCGCTTCGCTCCCGCAAGTCCTTGAAGAAGCCGCCCTGCACGATGCCGAAGAGCAGCTGCCCGTTGCGGCCGGGCGCGTGGTTCGCCCGGGAGCGCGCCGCCCAGGCGTGGGTGAGGTCCAGGGACTTGAGGGTGTAGGCGTGGTCCGCGCCGTAGGGCACGCATTCGTCCAGGACCATCATCACGTCGGAGCCCAGGTTGCGCTGGATGTCCAGGACCTTTTCCGGGGTGAAAAGGTGCTTCGATCCGTCGATGTGCGAGCGGAACTCAACGCCGTCCGGCGTGAGCTTGCGCAGCCCCGAGAGGGAGAACACCTGGAAGCCGCCGGAATCCGTGAGGATGGGGCCGTCCCAGTTCATGAAGCGGTGCAGGCCGCCCCTGCGGGCCACCAGTTCGTCGCCCGGGCGCAAATAGAGGTGGTAGGTGTTGCCCAGGATGATCTGGGAGCCCGCGTCGCGAAGGTCCTGCGGACAGAGGGACTTCACCGTGCCCACGGTGCCAACGGGCATGAAGGCCGGCGTGCGCACCACGCCGTGGGCCGTGTGCAGCTCGCCCAGGCGGGCAGCGCCGTCGGTGGCGTGGATGCGGAAGGTTCCGGGAGCCGGGGGGGTCTGGTCGCCGGGCGTGCTCATGCGGACACCCCCCGCTTCGGGCAGACGTCGCCCAGCTCGCACTCTGCGCATCGGGGCTTTCTGGCCGGGCAGACCTCGCGGCCGAAGTAGACCAGCATGTGGTTGATCTCGCCCCATTGCTCGCGGGGGTAGAGGGGCATCAGGTCGCGCTCGATCTTCACGGGGTCGTCGGAGTCGGTGAAGCCCATGCGGTAGGCCAGGCGCGTCACGTGGGTGTCCACGGCGATGCCCTCGTGCACGCCGAAGGCGTTGGAGAGCACGATGTTGGCCGTCTTGCGGGCCACGCCGGGGAGCGTGATCAACTCCGCCATGGTGCGCGGCAGCTCGCCGCCGAAGTGCTCCATGACGCGCACGGCCGTCGCGATGAGGTTCTTGGCCTTGTTGCGGAAGAACCCGGTGGAGCGCACCACCTCTTCCACCTCCTCCTGCGTGGCGCGGGCAAGTTCGGCCGGGCCGGGCCAGCGGCCGAAGAGCACGGGGGTGACCTGGTTGACGCGGGCGTCGGTGCACTGGGCGGCCAGCACGGTGGCCACCAGAAGCTCCCAGGCGTCGCGGTGGTCCAGGGCGGGGACGGTGACGGGGTAGCGGGCGCGCAGGCGCTCGAAGACGACGGGGGCCAGTTCGCTTGCGGTCATGGCGTGGGGGATACCGGAAAGCGGCTCCGGGGGCAACGCCGGGGGGCGCGGCGGGGTGTCGGACCGGCTTGCGACCCGGAAACGAGCCGCGCACGGTCTGTTCGTAGCAGTCGCCGGGTACGGTGCACGCCGATGCGCAGTGGGCCGGACAGTTGGAACGCCAGGCCGCTCACCCTGGCGAGCGGGGGCTGCGTCTGGGCGAATCCTCCCGTCAGTCCCCGGTCCAGGCCTGCCCCGGGGCAGGGGCTGTGAAGGTCTGCGGCTCCAGGCCGTGTCGCCGCAGGGCTTCGGCCAGTTCGATGGCCGGGGCGTCGTGGGCCTCGTCGGTGAGCCGGAACACGCCGTGGTGCAGGGCCAGGGAGTTGCGGGCCTCCAGGATGCGGGCGGCCCGCACGGCCTCGTCCGGGGCCATGTGCGCCGGGGCCATGAACCAGCGCGGCTCGTAGGCCCCGATGGGCAACAGCGCCAGGCGTGCCGGGCCGAAGCGCTCGCGGATCATCCGGAAGGGCTCGCCCAGGCCGAACCCCGTGTCCCCGAAGAAGACCACGGGGCCGCACCCCGCCTCCAGCACGAAGGAACACCACAGGGAGCGGCGGCGGTCCAGGAGCCCCCGCGCGGACCAGTGTCGCGCGGGCGCGGCGTGGACGCGCATCCCGCCCAGGTCCTGGAAATCCCACCAGGGCAGTTCCCGGATGCGCGCGCGGGGGGCGGCGCGGCGCACGAGGGGGGCGTCTCCCGGGGGCACGAGGAAGAGAGGATCGCGGGTGCGCGCCAGGGCGGCCAGGGTGGGCAGGTCCAGGTGGTCGTAGTGGTTGTGGGTGACGAGCACGGCGTCCAGGGGCGGCAGCGCGCCCAGGTCCAGCCCCGGGGCGCGCACGCGCCGTGGGCCGCGCCCGAAGGGTCCGGTGCGCTCGGACCAGACCGGGTCGGTGAGCAGGTTCGCGCCGCCCGTCTGGAGGAGCACGGTGGAGTGCCCCACCACGGTGACGCGCAGGCCGTGGCCGTGGACGCGCTCCGGCGGCGGGAGCGTGGGGGCGTTGGGCAGGCGCGCGGGCCAGGGAGCGGGCCTGCGGGTGAGCCCCCAGCGCAGGAGGTCCAGGAAGGAGCGGTCCTCCTCGGGCCAGGGCGCGCGCCAGCGGACGGAGCGCAGGGTGGGGGAGGGCTTGGAGGCGGAGGTGTATGGGACGGAAGAATCAGAGCTGTGCATTGATACCGGAGCGAGTGGTTGAAGGGGAGTCCGCTTGTACGATTGACGTCACGCGTATCGAAGCCTATTCTTTGCCCATGATCCAGGGCTTCAAGTGTCGTTTGACGGCCATGCTTGCGAACGAAGGGCGGTGCGACAAGCTATTTCGCGCTTTCCAACGCCAAGCCGAGAAGAAGCTCCGCATCCTTGAGGCATCGGAAACCCTTGATGCGCTTCGCACGCTGCCGAGCAACCGCTCCGAGGCCCTTGGCGGCGACAGGAAAGGCCAATACAGCATCGCCGTGAACATGCAATGGAGAATCTGCTTCAGGTGGGGCGACAATGGCCCGTACGAAGTGGAAATAGTTGATTATCATTAGCCTGCAAGGGAGTTTCCGAGCATGCGCGACCCCATCCATCCAGGTGAAATCCTGGCCGACGAACTGTCGTTCATAGGTTTTTCGGCCAACCAGTTGGCCAAGGCCCTTCATGTGCCAGCCAACCGCGTGTCCCAGATCGTGGGCGGGCGGCGGGCCGTGACCGCCGATACGGCGCTGCGCCTTGGCCGCTTCTTCGGCACCGGTCCGGAGCTGTGGCTCAACCTGCAGAAAGCCTACGAACTGGACAAGGCCCGCCGCGAAACGGGGGATCTGGAGAGCATCGTCGCGTACGACAAGTCCGCCTGATCGCGGCACAAAGGCCTGATCGACACGAGGCCCTCCCCGGAGTGCACCTCCGCTGGTTGAGCTTGGCTGATCGCGGCATGGAGCGCGATCGTCACGGTAAACCATCCCGCAGGCGTGTCCGCCGGACGGCGGTATCCCTTCGCCCCAACGCAAAAAGCCCCGCTCGCGCGGGGCTTTTCGTTTCATTTCGGTCCGGCGTGTCCGTTAGGGCAGGAAGACCACGGCGGAGATGGTGGTGGTCCACATGCCGGCAACGCCCTGGGTGACGCTCGGGAGCGACTTGGACTCGATGATCTTGCCCGACATCAGGTAGATTTCGCGGCGCTCGTCGTAGGCGGTCTCGGGGTCGAAGTCGATGCCCAGGGTGGTGGCGAGCATGGTGGAGGCCAGGTCTTCCGCGAAGTCCCCGATCTCCTTCTCGTCCTTGCCGAAGGCGGTGTGCTCCGAGATGTAGCCGTAGTTGTCCTTGCTGCCGGGGAAGGCCATGCCCACGGCCGAGCCCACGAGGCGTCCCTTCTCGTCGGTGGCGTTGCGCGCCATGACGCAGAAGGTGATCTGCCCGGGGTTCAGGAGCGTAGAGCCCTCTTCCACGGTCAAAAGGGTGCAGTTGGGCGGGTAGATGCTGGACACGTACACGAGGTTGAGCTTTTCGATGCCGGCGTCGCGAAGAGCCAGCTCGAAGGATTGCAGCTTATTCTTGTGACGGCCAATGCCCCGGGTGAAAAAGGCCTTGGTCGGGACGAACGTTTGTCCGAACATTCGAGTCCTCCGTGGGAGAGCCTCCCCGCCGTGGCAGGGGAAACGTCTCATAAAGATTTTTTATCGCGAAGTATAGGCTTTTTTGCCTTAGCTTTCTCAAGCACTTGCTCGATCTCCGCTTCCGTGCCCTTGATGCGGGCCAACACCCGGTACAGGGGCTTGCCGCCCACCGAGGCCTCCTCCACGGACGTGGAAAGCCCTTTCTTCTTGAGCTTTTCCGCCTCCTCCTCCGCCTGGGACTTCTTGTCGAAGGCCGCCAGCTGGTACGTGACGCGGTAGGCCTTCTCCTTGGTCTCCTTCTGGTCCTTGGGGTCCTTCTTGGCGTCCTTCTGGTCCTTGGCGGGCGCGGCCGTCTTGGGGTCCACGGCCTTCTTGTCGGGCTGCGCCGGGGCCGTGGGCACCTGGCCCTTGGGCACCGGGCCGGGGGTTTTCTCCAGGGTGGAGGTGGGGCCGCCGCCGCCAACCAGGGACGCCACGGGAGGGGCGGGGACCGGGGGCTGGCCGGGCGCGCCCGCCGGGGCCGCATGGGGGGCATCCTTCTTGCCGGAGTCCACGGTGACGGTTTCGGGCGGCTTCTTGCCCTGGAGGGTGTCGGAGAACTGAAGGTCCTCGGCCTTGAGCACCGAGGGCGGCTCTTTGGCCTCCTGCTGGGCCGGGGACGGCGTGGGGGTGATGATCTGGGCCATCTGGGGCACCACGGCCTCCGGCTTCATGCCCCGGCCCACCAGCACCCCCAGGATGAACACCCACACGATGCCCAGTACGGTCACCACCAGCACGGAGACGAGCCCCGCGCCGGAGAATTCGAAGGTGAACTTGCGGGGGCCGCCCTTGGGCTCCTTGGAGGTGTTGAAGCGGTCCACGACCTTCATGCGTTCCTCCCGCTACATTTTGTCCGGGGCGCTTACGCCCAGGAGATCCAGGCCGTTGTGCACCACCTCGCGCACTGCTTCCAGGAGGAACATCCGGGCCAGCACGGTGTCCTGGTCCGGCGCGGTCAGTACGGGGTGCGCCGAGTAGTAGCGGTGCAGAAGACCGGCCAGCTCCCGCAGGTAGAAGCTCAGCACGTGCGGGCTCATGCTGGACGCGGCGGCGGCCAGCGTATCGGGATACTGCTCCAGGAGGCGCAGGAGGTCAAGGTCCTCGGGAGTGTCCAGGCGCGAAAGAACCGTGCCGGGCGTATCCGGGAGGCTCACGCCGCGTTCGGCGGCCTTGGCGAAGAGCGAGCAGACGCGGGCGTGGGCGTACTGCACGTAGTAGACCGGGTTGTCCATGGTCTGCTGCTTCACCAGTTCCAGGTCGAAGTCCAGGTGGCTGTCGGACTTGCGCGAAAGGAACATGAAACGCGCGGCGTCCACGCCCACCTCCTTGCAGACGTCCGAAAGAGTCTCGAACTGTCCGGCGCGCGTGCTCATGGCGATCTGTTCGCCTCCGCGCAGGAGGTTCACCAGCTGCACGAGGATCACCTTGAGGTCTTCCGGGTCGCGGCCCAGGGCCTGCACGGCGGCCTTCATGCGCGGCACGTAGCCGTGATGGTCGGCGCCCCAGATGTCCACCACAGTGTGGAAGCCTCGGGCGAATTTGTCGGCGTGGTAGGCGATGTCGGAGGCGAAGTAGGTGAGTTCGCCCGTGGATTTGCGCAGCACGCGGTCCTTGTCGTCCCCGAACCGGGATGTGCCCATCCAGAGCGCGCCGTCGTTCTCGAAGGCCAGGCCCGAGGCCTTGAGGGCGTCCAGGGTCTTCTCCACCTTGCCCGCCGCCACCAGCGACTTTTCGGAGAACCACACCTGATGCTCCACGCGGAAGTCGGAGAGATCCTTCTGGATGCCCGCCAGGATGGACTTCATGCCGTACTCGTAGCACACGTCCTGCCCTGCCTCAGGGTCGCCGTCGGCCAGGGCGTTGCCGTGCAGCGTGTGCAGCTCGCGGGCCAGTTCGATGATGTATTCGCCCTTGTACCAGTCCTCTGGGTAGTCCACGGGGCGGCCCAGCAGTTCCAGCAGACGCACCCAGATGGAGCGGCCCAGCAGGCGCATCTGACGGCCCGCGTCGTTGATGTAGTATTCGGTGGAGACCTCGAAATCCATGGCGCGCAGGATGCGCGCCAGGGCGTCGCCCACGGCCGCGCCGCGCCCGTGGCCGATGTGCAGGGGGCCGGTGGGGTTGGCGGAGACGAACTCCACCTGCACCTTGCGCCCGCGCCCCAGGTTGAACTTGCCGTAGCAGTGGCGCAGCTCCAGCACGTCCTCCACGGTCTTCTGCCAGAAGGATGGCGCGAAGGTGACGTTCAAAAAGCCCGGACCGGCCACGTCCACCTTGGCAAGTCCCGGGTCCACGGCCAACAGCTCCTCGCGCAGCTCCATGGCCAGGTCGCGGGGCTTCTTGCCCAGCTTCCCGGCCGTGAGCATGGCCACGTTGC
>NZ_JBZVFJ010000160.1:0-6952 GCF_058402725.1 Fundidesulfovibrio sp.
ACGCCCGGCGGCTTGGTGGTGAAGAAGGGCTCGAAGACCCGGCGCCTGGCCGCCTCGTCCAGGCCTGGGCCGTTGTCCTCCACGCTGATCACGGCGAAATCGCCGTCGCGCCGCGCTGCCACGCCGATGCAGGGGGGGCGCTCGGGCGGGTTGGCTTCCATGGCCTGGGCCGCGTTGCGCAGGAGGTTCATGAGCACCTGCTCGATCTGGTTGGCGGAGCAGGGAACGGGGGGCAGGTCCGGGTCCAGGCGGCGCTCGATGCGAATGGAGCGGAAGTCGAAACGCTTCCTCAGGTCGTAATCCTTGGAGCACAGCTCCAGGGCCTTTTCGAAGATCTCGCCCACGTCCGCCGGGGCGAAGGGCGCGTCGCTTCGCCGGCTGAATTCCAGCATGCCGCTCACGATGCGCGCCGCGCGCAGGGCCGATTCCCGGATGCCGCCCAGCATGTCCAGCACGCCCCGGCCGTCCAGGTAGGCTCGCACGGTTTCCACCTGGCAGCCCAGGTCTTCGGCCACGCGACGGTTCTCGGCCAGCTCCGGCGAGACGCGCCGCTCGATCACCTGGGCGCTCTGCACGATGCCGCCCAGGGGGTTGTTGATCTCGTGGGCCATGCCCGCCGCCAACCCGCCCACGGAGAGCATCTTCTCGGATTGCACCATCATCTGCTCCATGCGCGTGCGCTCGGTGACGTCGTCCAGGCGGATCACGGCCCGCTCCGGCCCTTCGCCCGCCAGGGGGTAGATGGTGGCGTCCTCCAGGCGCGTCTCGCCGTCGCGCTTCCAGGAGAGGCGGTGGCCGGTCCAGACGCGCTCCAGGCGCATGGCCTCGCCCAGGTGGGCGCGCAGGGCCTCCAGGCGGGGAAAGTGCGTTTGGACGTCCTCGCCCAGCGCGCGCGAGGGGTCGCGCCCCGGGTCAAGCCGGGCGCTGCGGTTGAGCTGGAGCACGCGGCCCCGGACGTCCACGGTGATGAGCGCCGAAGGCATGGAATCGAACACGTCCGCGAGCAGCGCGCGCAGCCGGGCCAGCTCCTCCTGGGTGGCCTGACGGCGGGCGTCGCGGTCCACCACGGCCTCGGTGAGCGCCTGAAGCGACCGGGCCGCCTGGGCGATCTCGTCGTCGCGCCGCACCACTTCGCCAGGGATCTCCAGGGTCCGCAGGCCGCCCTCCGCGAAGCCGCGCGCGAAGCGCAGGGAGGCCTGCCCCAGGAGGGCCGCCCGCCAGCCCACGCCCATGAGCCAGCGGCCCAGCACGGCCCAGATGCACGCCGCCTGGAGCGCCAGGAGCCCGGCCACGGCCCCCGCCACCTCCAGGCCGCTCACCGGGGCGTCCACCACGTGGGACATCTCCAACACCGGGGCGGGGCGCTTCGTGCCCGGCCAGGGAATGGACGCGTCCACCTGCTCCTTGGCCGAGAAGATCCCCCCCGGGGCCTGCGCGCGCACCGCCTGGGCCGCCGTGCGGCCCTCCCAGACCAGGCGCAGGCTGGTGTGCGCGGTGGCCATCTGGTGCAGCAGCGCGTCGTCCAGCACGCGGAAGAGCACGAGCACGCCCGGGCCGTCGGCCCCCAGCCAGACTGCCTGGCGATAGACCCTGTGGAGCATGCCGGACGCCTCGTCCCAGGCCCAGTCCTCCCCGGCCGAAGCGGCCGCCAGGGCCGCGAGACGGACGGCGTCCGGGCCGAAGACGAACACGGGCCGGAGCTCTGCGGTGAGCAGGAAGACGTGGCTGAACTGCTGCTCCTCGCCCTGGGAGGTCAAGTAGGCCTTCAGGCGCGCCGTACGGCGCTCCGGTTCGGGGGGCAGGTCCAGGAAGTCCAGGCGGGCCTTCTGGCGGAAGGCCTGGCGCTGCCAGTCGGCATCGAGCTGGCGCAGATCGGCGGCGTAGGAGGTCTCCACGGAGCGGGCCTCCGTCCTGGCGGCCTTGGAGGCCAACGCGCCGTAGCCCCAGGCCCCGGCCAGGCTGGCCGCCAGCGCTGCGGCCAGGGACGCCAGAAGCATCCGCCGAGCGGCCTGGGCCCTGAGCATGCCTGCGCCGCCTGTGGTGAAATGCCGTGCAGCCTTCTCCGGGGCCATTGCGCCGCCTAGGGCCAGAAAAGTCCGGGCACGTCCACGGGACGAGCCATGAGCCCTCCGGCGAGGAGGAACTTCTGGACTGCTTCGAGATCCATGATGTCCGAAGAGGTCACGCCTGGGGAAAAGTCGTATTCGGGTAGAAGCCGGGCCACTTCCGCCGTGGTGAGGCCCGTCTCGCCCGCGAGGAGCTCCAGGGCGCGGTCGGGATAGGCGGCCATGAACTCCAGGGCGCGGGCATGCACGCCCAGACAGCGCGCCACCACGCCCGGGTGGGCCTGCAGAAAGTCCTCGTTGACCGCCGTGAGGATGATCCCCTTGGTGAGCCCCTCCCCGCAGAACACCGTGCGCGCGCCGTCGGACTCGGCCTTGAGGCGGGCGGGACCGGCCGCAAGGGCCGCGTCCACCCCGCCCGAGAACAGGGCGTTGAGGGCCGGCGCGATCTGCATGTCCACGAAGCGCACCTGGGTGGCGGAGATGCCCTGGCGCTCCAGGGCGGCCAGGAGCATCAGGTGCAACAGCGTGCCGCGCGGCCCGGCCACGGTCCTGCCGCGCAGGTCCGCGGCGGAGCGCAGGGCAGGGTCTCGCGCCAGGAGGCAGAAGGCGCGCGGCGCGCGGGCGAACACGCCCACTGCGCGGATGGGCTCGCCGCGCGCGCGGGAGGCCAGCACGGCGTCGGAACTGATCACGCTGGCCACATGCACCGTCCCGGCGGCGAGGGCCTCGGCCTGACGCGGCCCGGTGGCCAGGTCGGCCCATTCCACGCTCCAGCCGTCCCGGGCGAACTCCGTTTCGTAGAGCCCGAGCGTCTTTGCCACGATGAGCGGCGCGTTGAGCGGGTACTTCACATAGGTGGCGCGCAGGACGCGCTCCTCCGGGTGGTGCGCCGCGACCGGGCGCGCGGCGGCCAGGCAGAGCAGAATCGACGCCAGGGACGACGCCAGAAGGATACGCGGAACCGTCATCGCTGCTCCTCTGCGGTAGTGAGAGGCCCCGCGGAGCGGACTGTTGCGCGCACTACGGGAAACCCCACCCGGCCGGTACCCTATTTCCCAAGCGTGTGAACGTCCAGAAAAAACAGGGGCCTTTTGCTGACGCTCGGCCCGGGCCGCGCGAAAAGACGCCGGATGTCGGAGGGGCAGGCCTCGCCGGACCGGAGCGGGAGGCCTCTTCAGGCCACGGCGAGGCTCAGGCGGCGCGCCCCCGCCGCGTCGGCCAGGAGCAGGTCGCGGGCCTTTGCGTAGGCGCGCAGGCCCTTGCGCCAGGCCGGGTCGGGATGATCGGGCGCGGGGGTGAACTCGGGGGTCGGGTCGCTCCAGTCGGCCTCGAAGACGCGCTCGGCCCCAGCCTGTCGGGCTGCGGCCTCGGCCAGGGCCTTGGCGGCCGCCTGCGTCCGGGCCTGATCCCCGGCCTGTTGCGGGCCGGGGTCCACCACCACGCGGCGCGAGGTGTAGTCCACGCCGAAGACGCCCAGGCGCACGCCGAGAGAACGCGTGACCACGCGGGCCTTCAAGGGCTCCTGCACGGGAGTTTGCTGGGCGGCCGGCGCCTGGGACGCGCCTGCCTGGGCTGCGCGCGCCTGGAAGACCGACGCCTGCCGGATGCGGCTGGTGGACTCCATGGACGGACCTCCGGACCTGCATCCGGTTGGGCTGCCTTGCCGTTGCGCGCCCGGGTCGCGGGCGCACGGTTCCCGTCCATGGAAACCGAGAGGGATGCTAAAAATTAATCCTTCGACGGTTTCTTGGCAAGAAAAGGATGAAACCTTTCTCTTATGCGAATTGCATGCCAACAAAAACCGGCAAATCCAGCCTGTCCCGGAACCCCCGTGAAGCCCTCCGCGCCTGTCCCGGCGCGGGTCGCGCGGCTTCGTCACAAAGTCTCATGGCGGGCGTAACCTGATCGTCACAGGGCGTTCCTAGCTTCCACGTGCCGCCGGACAGGGATTCCGGCGCATCATCCCCAATCCCCGGAGGCTACACCCCATGAAGAAATTCGCCGCGTTCCTTTTCGCCCTGCTGCTCCTGGCCGGCAACGCCCAGGCCCAGAGCATGCGCGTGGACGGCTCCACCACCGTGCTCCCGGCCATGCAGAAGATGGTCGAAGCCTACATGAAGGCCAATCCCGGCGTCTCCATCACCGTGTCCGGCGGCGGCTCGGGCAACGGCATCAAGGCCATCATCGACGGCGCCACCGACATCGCCATGTCCTCGCGCGAGATGAAGGAGAAGGAGCTCGACGCCGCCAAGGAAAAGGGCCGCCCCGTGAAGCCCATGGAAATCGCCATGGACGCCCTGGCCCCCATCGTCAACCCCGCCAACCCCGTCACCGACCTGAGCGCCGCCCAGCTCCAGGGCATCTTCTCCGGCGCCATCAAGAACTGGAAGGAAGTGGGCGGCGAAGACCGCGAAATCGTCGTGATCTCCCGCGACACCTCCTCCGGCACCTACGAGGCCTGGCAGGAGCTGATCATGAAGGACAAGAAGGTCACCCCCGCCGCGCTGCTCCAGGCCTCCTCCGGCGCGGTGCTCCAGGTGGTGAGCAAGAACAAGTTCGCCATCGCCTACGACGGCTACGCCTACGTGGACAAGACCGTGAAGGCCCTCAAGGTCAACGGCGTCTCCGGAACCGAGAAGACCGTGGCCGACAAGACCTACCCCGTCTCGCGCCCTCTCTTCATCATCACTTCCGACAAGCCTGCCGAGCCCGTGGCCAAGTTCGTGGCCTACATCATGGACCCCGCCGGCGGCCAGAAGATCATCGGCGAAGTCGGCTACTTCCCGGTCAAGAAATAACAACGCACCGCATCCGGGCCTCCCCCTCGCCGGGGGAGGCCCGCGCATTTCACGGAGCCCACAGTGGCCATCAGCCGCAAACTCAAGGATGACCTGATCAGGCGCTTCTTCCTGGTCACCGCGCTCATCTCCATCATCTCCCTGGCGCTCATCATGGTCTACCTGTTCCTCGAAGGCTTTCCCGTCTTCAAGCTGGTGAGCGTGCAGGACTTTCTCTTCGGCAATTTCTGGTATCCCACGGCGGACCCGCCCGAGTTCGGCATCTTCCCGCTCATCGTGGCCTCCATCGCCGTCACGGCCCTTTCTTCGCTCATCGCCATTCCCCTGGGCGTCACCACGGCCGTCTACCTCTCGGAGATCGCCACCCCCAGGGCGCGCGGCATCTTCAAGCCGCTGGTGGAGCTCCTGGCCGCCCTGCCCTCCGTGGTCATCGGCTTCTTCGGCATGGTGGTGGTGGCCCCGATGCTCCAGGACCACCTGGACCTGCCCACGGGGCTCAACCTCTTCAACGCGAGCCTCATGCTCGCCTTCATGAGCGTGCCCACCATCTGCTCCGTCTCCGAGGACGCCATCTACGCCGTGCCCCGCGAGCTCAAGGAGGCCTCGCTGGCCCTGGGCGCGACCCACTGGGAAACCATCCGGCGCGTGATCCTGCCCGCATCGCTCTCGGGCGTCTCCACCGCCGTGATCCTGGGCATGTCCCGGGCCATCGGGGAAACCATGGTGGTGCTCATGGTGGCGGGCGGCGCGGCCATGATCCCCCGCTCGATCTTCTCGCCGCTTCGGCCCATGCCCTCCTCCATCGCCGCCGAAATGGCCGAGGCCCCCTTCCGCTCCGACCACTACCACGCCCTTTTCGCCATCGGCGTGGTGCTCTTTCTCTTCACGCTGGCCTTCAACATCGTGGCCCAGCACATCGCCGAGAAGCACAAGCAGGTCGGCGCGGCCACGCTCTAAAGGAGGCTCCCCATGCGCATCGACACTAAACACCTCAAGCGCCGCCGCCAGATGCAAAGCCTCATGTGGGGCGTCTTCCGGGGCTCGTCCCTGGTCAACGCCGCCGCGCTGGGCATCATCTGCGCCTTCCTCTTCGTCAACGGCCTGCCCGCCATCAGCTGGGAATTCCTCACCCAGCCGCCCAGGGACTCCATGACCGCAGGCGGCATCCTCCCCTGCATCATCGGCACCGTCATCCTCTCCGTGGGCTCCATGCTCGTGGCCTTCCCCCTGGGCGTGTGCGCCGCCATCTACCTCAACGAATACGCCCGGCCGGGGCGCACCGTGCGCCTCATCCGCCTGGGCATCGCCAACCTGGCGGGCGTGCCCTCCGTGGTGTTCGGGCTCTTCGGGCTGGCCTTCTTCGTCACCTTCTTCGGCATGGGCGTCTCCATCGCCTCGGGGGTGCTCACGCTGACCATCCTCGTGCTCCCCGTGATCATCGGCACCGCCGAAGAAGCGCTGAAAAGCGTCCCCGGCACCTACCGCGAAGCTTCCCTGGGCCTGGGGGCCACCAAATGGCAGACCATCCGCCTGGTGGTGCTGCCCGCCGCGCTGCCCGGGATGCTCACCGGAGCCATCCTTGGGCTCTCGCGCGCGGCGGGCGAAACAGCAGCCATCATGTTCACCGCCGCCGTGTTCTTCGCGCCCAAGCTGCCCACCTCCCTCACCTCCGACGTGATGGCCCTGCCCTACCACATCTACGTGCTCGCCACCGCCGGGACCGAAATCGAGAAGACCCGCCCCCTCCAGTACGGCACCGCCCTCGTGCTCATCGCCCTCGTGCTCGGCATGAACCTCGTGGCCATCGTGCTGCGCGCCCGCCTGCAGAAGAAGCACTAGGACTGCGGCGAAGCGCCGACGAAAGGATGGATTGAAGAAGGGGCAGACGGCGCAGAAGAAGCCTCCGGCGGGCAAAGGGCTGCGCCCTCTGCACTCCCGAGTTGCTTCGCGGGCTTCACCGGGCACGGCGTCGTATTCCGCCCCTGGCGGCCCCGCACGCGCCGATCAACAATGGATTTGCCTTCAGAAAATCAAACGGATTCCTGCCCACAATCCCCTGGCGCGGAGCGCCACGGCCCCCCGCGCGGG
>NZ_JBZVFJ010000161.1:0-6918 GCF_058402725.1 Fundidesulfovibrio sp.
CAGGGGGGGCTCCCCCCTGGCGGGTCCAGGGCAGAGCCCTGGCCGCCGGAGGCTCTTCTCTTCTCTTCTCTTCCCGCCTACGCCTCCAACTGGTTGCCGCGCAGGGAGACGATGATGGTCTCCAGGGAGTCGCTCTGGTGGGCCAGTTCGTGGAGGATTTCCTCGGAGCGGGTCATGCCCTGGGCGATGCGTCCGGCCAGTTCGCGGATTTCGTCCACGGAGCGGTTGATCTCCTCGCTGGCGGCGGATTGCTCCTCGCTGGCGGTGGCGATGGAGCGCACCTGGTCCAGGGCGTGTTCGACCAGGGAGACGATTTCGGCCAGCGCCGCGCCGGAGGTGCGGGCCAGTTCGCTGGCCTTGGTGGCGGCGTCGGCCATGCCCACCACCTTGCGGGCGTTGTCCAGGGTTCCGTTCTGGATGGCGGAGATGGTGGAGCCCACTTCCTTGGTGGCGGTCATGGTCTTTTCGGCGAGCTTGCGCACCTCGTCGGCCACCACGGCGAAGCCGCGCCCGTGTTCGCCTGCGCGCGCGGCCTCGATGGCGGCGTTGAGGGCCAGGAGGTTGGTCTGGTCGGCGATGTCGGAGATGGTGGTCATCACCTGGTCCACGGCCTTGGTCTGGGCGGCGAGGCCGTCCATGGCCTGCTTGAGTTCCCCGGCCAGGGAGTCCACCCCGGCGATGGCGGAGACGGCCTGATCCACGAGTGCGCGGCCTTCCAGGGCCTTCTGGCTTGCGGCGTCGGTCTGTCCGGCGGCGTCGTGCGCGCCCTTGGCCACTTCGAGGATGGTGGCGGTCATCTGTTCCATGGCGGTGGCGGTCTGCATGGTGCGGTCCTGCTGGGCGTGGGCGTCCTGGACGGCCTCGACCATCTGGCGCGAAAGCACGCCGGAGGAGTCGTTGACGCCCTTGACCACGCCCTCCAGGCGTCCGGCGGCCTCGGCCAGGCCCTCCATGCGGGAGCGTTCGGCGCGGCAGCCGGCCTCTTCGGCCTGGCGCAGGGCCTCCTGGGCGCGCTGGGTTTCGGCGTGCGCCAGGGCCTCCTTGTCGGCGATGCTGGCCAGGTTGGCCTTGAGGGTGGTCACCATGTTGCTCAGGGTCTGGGAGAGTTCGAGCAGTTCCACGCAGCTGGTCTGTGTTTCGAGTTGTTTGTCCAGGTTGCCGCCGGCCACGTCCTTGGCGAAGCCGAGGCAGCGGGTGAGGGGGCTGGTGACCACCTTCACGGAGAGGAGCCAGATGGCCCCCGTGAGGACGATGGTCACCAGGGCGGCCAGGAGGGCCTGCTGGTTGATGGAGGAGCGCACCATGGCGTTGAGGTCCTCCATGGGGGCCTCCACCACGAAGACCCAGCCGGTGAAGGGGTCGCGCTGCACTGCGGCCATGCGGCCGTCGGCGGCCTCGACGAGTCCGGCGCTCTTCACGTCCATGGCCTTGCGGATGAGTTCGTCCTTGGCGGCCTCGTCCTTGAGGAGCTGCCCCTTGTCCGGGTGGGCGATGGCCTTGCCGTCGGGTTCGAAGAGGAGCACGCGGCCGGTGGAGCCGATGCGGATCTGGGAGGCCTCGCCGGTGAGGGAATCGAGCCCCACGGCGGCGGTGAGCACGCCGGTGACAGCGCCGGACTCGTTCTTCACGGGCACGGCCACCACGAGGACGTTCTTGTTGGAGATGCGGCTCAGGAGCGCCTTGGAGATGAAGTAGGGCTTGCCGCCGCTGGTCACGGCCTTGAAGTAGTCGCGGTCGGCCATGTTGGCCTTGGCCAGAGGGCCGGGGAGGCTCGTGCCCGCCAGGTCGCCCTTGATGGTGTAGAGGCTCACGTAGTCGATGCCCAGGCTCTTGTAGGAAGCCACGGTGGAGGCCAGGCGTTTCTGGAATGCTTCATGCCCTTCGCCCGTCGCGGCGGTGGACTGGGTGACGGCGATGTCTGTCCAGGTGCGCAGGGCCTCGGTCTTGAGGGTCATGGAGGTGGCGATGTCGCGCACGATGGTCTGGGCCACGATGGGCATGTCGGAGCGCAGCATGGTGGCGGCCGAGTCGCGCGTGGCGCTGGCCCCCAGCCAGACGAGGCCACCGAGGCCGGCCGTGACGACGAGGAGCACCGGAGCGAGAAAGGCGGCCTTGAGCGAGAGTCGCATGCTGGGACCTCCCATGGTGAGCCCCTGGACGGGGATGATGAAAGCGCGCGGCGGCGACGCGAGGGAAGCGGACCGCCTGCTCCGGGGACGTTCCGGTCGGCGCGAAGGGCCTGGCCGGTGATCAGGCGTCCCGCGAAGTCTCACGACCAATCCTAGTGCAGGAACCGCCGGGATTCAAGCGGTTTGCCGAAGTTTCGCGGCTCGATGGGAACAGGGCGTCCCCGGGGGGGACGCCCTGTCCGCTACAGTTCGTTGGGCAATTCCTTCAGCTGGGCGTAGGTGAACACCGGCCCGTCCATGCAGACGTACTTGGCGCCGATGTTGCATCGCCCGCAGATGCCCACCCCGCACTTCATGCGCTTCTCCAGGGTGGTGACGATCTGTTCGTCCTCGAAGCCCAGCTTCTTCAGGGCCTGGAGCGTGAACTTGATCATGATGGGCGGGCCGCAGGTGACGGCCACGGCGTTCTTGGACTTGGGGGCCATCTCCAGGAGCACGTTGGGGATGAGCCCCACCTTGTGCTCCCAGCCCGGGGCCTCGCGGTCGATGGTGAGCACGGTCTCCATGTCCTTACGGGTGGTCCACTCGGGCAGCTCGTAGCGGAAGGCCATGTCCTCGGGGCTGCGCGCGCCGTAGAGCAGGGTGATCTTGCCGTAGTCCTTGCGGTTGTCCAGCATGAAGAGGAGCAGCGTGCGCAGGGGGGCCATGCCGATGCCGCCGCCCACGAACACGATGTCCTTGCCCTTCATGGACTCGTAGGGGAAGGCGTTGCCCAGGGGGGCGCGCACGCCCACCTGATCTCCGGCCTTGAGCGTGTGCAGCTTTGCCGTGACCTCGCCCGCCATCATCACGGAGAACTGGAGGTAGTCCATGCGGGTGGGGGGGGAGTTGATCACGAAGGTGGATTCGCCCACGCCGAACACGGAGAGCTGGCCCACCTGGCCGGGTTCGTAGCGGAAGGCCGCCATGCGCCCGGGATTGTTCAGGCGCACGCGGAAGGTCTTGATGGTGGGGGTTTCCTGGACGGTCTCCACCACGGTGGCGATCTCGGGCAGATAGGGATTGCTTGCGGTCATGGAGGACTCCCTACTTGGTTTCCGGCTTGGCGGCGGGGAGTTCCACGCCCTTGCGCACGATCTCGCGGATGTCCACGCTGGCCGGGCAGTACTTGATGCAGCGCCCGCAGCCGCAGCAGGCGATGACGCCGCCGTGGATTTCCGGATAGTAGCTGAACTTGTGCCCCACGCGGTTCTTGAGCCGGTGGGCCTTGGTGGGCCGGGGGTTGTGCCCGCTGGCCTCCAGGGTGAACTGGAAGGACATGCAGGTGTCCCAGGTGCGGATGCGCTCGCCCGTCATGCCCGTGCGCTCGTCGGTGACGTTGAAGCAGTAGCAGGTGGGGCACAGGTAGGTGCAGGCACCGCAGCTGATGCACTTGGCAGAGACGTCCTCCCAGAAGCCCATGTCGTCGAACTTCTCCAGGAGCTTGGCCGGAGCCCGGGCGGGGTCGAAGCGTTCGCCCAGGGCCTCCAGGGCCGCCACGCGGGCGGTCTGGGCCTGGGAGACGCTCGCCTCGGAGGCGTCTGTGAGCAGGGCGCTCCCCAAAAGCTCCCTGCCGCGTTCGGAGGCCTCTTCCACCAGGAAGCCGCCCTCCACAGGGGTGAGCATCACGTCGGAGCCCCGGGCGTCCGAGGGCGAGCTGCCCACCCAGTGACAGAAGCAGGCGTTGTCCGGGTCGTCGCAGGAGAGGGTGACGAAGAGCGTGTTCTCGCGCCGGGCCTGGTAGTACACGTCGGTGGCGCGCGGCGAATTGTACACTCTGTCGAACACGGTGAAGCCGCGCGCGTCGCAGGGGCGGCCCCCCACCACCACGGCGGGCGGGGCCTCCACCGTCTCCTCCAGCTCCACGGAGACCTTGCCCAGGTCTTCCGGGTCCTTGACGTAGCGGAAGCGCATCAGGCGCTCGGTGGCCGGGAACACGGCGTCCTTGGGGGGCACGTTGGCCTGGCGCCCCAGCTCCACGGGGACATCCTCAGCGAAGGGCCTGAAGACCACGGCGTCGCGCTCCATCACGGGCACGAGCACCAGGCGGCTGCCCGAGAGTTCCTTGAGCCAGGCGGCGAGCTTGTCGCCGGGAAGATACTTGGCGGCCATCACCAGCCCCTCTCGTTGATGGTGTCCTCCTCGACCTTGAAGGCCAGAAGAGGCGGCCTGGACTCCACGTCGGTGCCGGCCCGGTAGTCGAAGAGCTCCACGATCTCCTTGCCCAGCTTGCGCTTGAGGAGCATGAGCGGGATGTCCACGGGGCAGGCCCGCTCGCACTCTCCGCACTCGGTGCAGCGCCCGGCCAGGTGGGTGGCGTGGATCATCTGGAAGAAGAACTTCTCCTCCAGGCCCGAGCGCTGGCTCACCCAGCCCGGCTCGCGGCTCTGGCCGATGCACTGGTCGCGGCAGACGCACAGGGGGCAGGCGTTGCGGCAGGCGTAGCAGCGCGTGCAGCGCTCCATCTGCTCGCGCCAGAACTCCATGCGCTCCTCCAGGGTGAGGGCCTCGAAGGCGGCCAGGTCGTCGTGGGCGTCGGGGTCCTTGCGGCCCACGGGCTGGCCCGCGAACTCGTCGAAGAGCACGGCGTCGTGGTAGGCGCAGCGCCCGCACTTGGCGGCCATCACCTCGCCCAGGGGCAGCGTCTCGGAGCGCCCCTTGAAGGCCAGCTCCAGACCCTGGGCCGTGAAGGCGGCCTCGCGCGCCTTGCCCATCACCAGGCCCCGGGAGGCCAGGGCGCGGTTCACGCGGCCCAGGTCCGCCACGCCCTCGCAGGGCAGGCCGAAGACGGTCACGTGCTCGCGGCTGATGAGCTTTTCCTGGAGCAGCTGCACCACCGAGCGCGAGTCGCACCCCTTGACCACCACGCCCACGCGCTTGCCCTTGCCGAAGCGGGTGAGGTAGGTGGCCAAGTTGTGCACGCACAGGGGGTCGAAGACCAGCTGGTCCAGCTCCTTGGCGTCCTTGAGGAACACGGGGGTGCGGTGCAGGGCGTCGTAGCCCCGGCCCCAGCCGATGACGAGGTCCAGATCGGGCAGCCGCCGGGCGATCTGGGCC
The DNA here is from genome assembly GCF_058402725.1 of Fundidesulfovibrio sp. Classification (NCBI taxonomy): domain Bacteria; kingdom Pseudomonadati; phylum Thermodesulfobacteriota; class Desulfovibrionia; order Desulfovibrionales; family Desulfovibrionaceae; genus Fundidesulfovibrio; species Fundidesulfovibrio sp. The sequence continues at coordinate 5,226 of NZ_JBZVFJ010000161.1, forward strand.
TTGAGTTCGTCCATGACGGACATGGCGCTAGTCCTCCACCCGGGCGAAAAGGCCCGAGGTTGCGAAGGAGCAGGCCCTGGCCTGGGCCTGCTTCCCGATGCGCTGGATGGGGCCCAGGGCGTGCACCTGGGCCGTGAACTCCGTGACCACGTGCTGCCAGCGCTGGCCCTCGGAGGCCGAGACCCAGGTGTACTCGAAGCGTCCCGGGTCGATGCCGATGACGGGCAGGAAGCGCTTGAGCACCTCCAGGCGCCGCCGGGCGTAGTAGTTGCCCTCGGCGTAGTGGCAGTCGCGCGGGTGGCAGCCGGAGACGAGCACGCCGTCCGCGCCGCCCGTGAGGGTCTTGAGCACGAAGAGCGGGTCCAGGCGGCCGGAGCAGGGCATGCGGATGATGCGAAGGTCCGTGGGCTGGATGAAACGACCCACGCCTGCGGTGTCCGCGCCCCCGTAGGAGCACCAGTTGCAGAGGAATCCGACGATGCGCAGTTCCTTGTCCATGGATCAGGCCTCCTCTTCCTCGGCGGTCAGCAGGAGCGCGTTGACCTCGGCCAGGATCTGGTTGTCGGTGAAGTTCTGCAGCTGGATGGCCCCCTGGCGGCAGGTGGACGTGCAGATGCCGCAGCCCTGGCACACGGTCTCGATGACTTCCACCTTCGTCTCGCCCCGGGTCTCCAGCTCCTTGATGGCCCCGAAGGGGCAGGTGAGCGCGCACTTCATGCAGCCCACGCAGCGCTTGAGGTCCACCTTGGCCACCTGGGGGTCGCTCTGGAGCTGGTCCTTGGAGAACAGGCCCAGCACCTTGGCCGCGGCCGCGCTGCCCTGGGCCACGGAGGTGGGGATGTCCTTGGGGCCTTGCGAGCAGCCCGCCAGGTAGACGCCGGCGGTGTTGGTCTCCACTGGCTTGAGCTTGGGGTGGCCTTCCATGAAGAAGCCGTAGGAATCGTAGGAGATGCGCAGCTTCTCGGCCAGATGGGGCGAGCCCTTCGCGCCCTCCGCGCCCACGGCCAGCACCACCAGGTCGGCCAGCACCTCCACCTGGGTTCCGGCCAGGGTGTCGGCCCCGCGCACCACGAGCTTGTCGCCCATGGGATAGACCATGGAGACTCGCCCGCGCACGTACTGGGTTCCGTATTCCTCCACGGCGCGGCGGGTGAACTCGTCGTACATCTTCCCCGGGGCGCGGATGTCCATGTAGAACACGTAGGACTGCGAGTCCGGGATGTGGTCCTTGGTGAGCACGGCCTGCTTGGCGGTGTACATGCAGCAGAAGCCCGTGCAGTAGGGGCGTCCCACGGAGGGGTCGCGCGAGCCCACGCACTGGATGAACACCACGTTTTTCGGCTCGCGGCCGTCGGAGGGGCGCTTGATGTGCCCGCCCGTGGGGCCGGAGGCCGAGAGCATGCGCTCGTACTGCAGGCTGGTCACCACGTCGGGGTAGCGGCCCGCGCCGTACTGGCCGTAGACGGTCCAGTCCATGAGGTCGTAGCCGGTGGCGGCCACGATGGCCCCCACCTCTTCCGTGACCATCTCGTCCTGCTGGTCGTAGCGGATGGCCTTGGTGGGGCAGATCTTGGCGCAGACGCCGCACTTTCCGGTCTTGAAGCGGATGCAGGCCGAAGGGTCGATGGAGGCCTTCTTGGGGATGGCCTGGGGGAACGGGATGTTGATGGCGGTGGTGCGGCCCACGTGCTCG
>NZ_JBZVFJ010000162.1:0-6761 GCF_058402725.1 Fundidesulfovibrio sp.
GGGGCTGGAATTTCTCCAGCGAAGGCCTGTTGAGGGCGATGAGTCCCACGGGGCTCTGGATGATGGGCGAGCCGATGTCCTCGTCGGAGAGCACCACGGTGCAGTTGGCGGTGCCGCCGCGCATTTCGGGTCCGTAGACGGGCATGAAGGTCACATGGAGGCCGTGTTCCATGGCGGCCTGGGCCAGCAGGGTTCCGGCCAGGACGACGCCCTGGCCTCCGAACCCGGCGATGATCACGTCGGCGTACATGATTAGCAGGCTCCCGCGTTTTTGGCGTCCTTGAAGACGCCCAGGGGGAAGTAGGGGATCATTTCGTCGGCGATGCGCTGGTTGGCGGCCAGGGGCGTCATCTTCCAGTTGGTGGGACAGGTTGCGAGGATTTCCACGAAGCCCATGCCCTGGTCGTTCAAGGGCGCCTCGAAGGCCATGCGCACGGCCTTCTTGGCCTGGGCGATGTGCTTGGTGGTGTTCACGGCCACGCGGGAGGCGTAGGCCACGCCGGGCAGCCCGGCCATGATCTCGGCCATGCGCAAGGGCAGCCCCGCCGAGGAGGCGCAGCGTCCCGAGGGGCAGGTGGTGGTCTTCTGGCCGATGAGTGTGGTGGGGGCCATCTGTCCGCCGGTCATGCCGTAGCAGGTGTTGTTGACGAAGACGATGGTGATGCGCTCGCCCCGGTTGGCGGCGTGCATGATCTCGGCCATGCCGATGGAGGCCAGGTCGCCGTCGCCCTGGTAGGCGAAGACCACCTTGTCCGGGGCCACGCGCTTGACGCCCGTGGCCACGGCCGGGGCGCGCCCGTGGGGGGCCTCCACGGCGTCCATGAGCAGGTAGTTGTAGAGCAGCACCGAGCAGCCGATGGAGGTGACCATGACGGTCTTCTCGGCCAGCTGGCGGGAGTCGATGTATTCGGCCACCAGGCGCTGGACAACGCCGTGCTGGCAGCCGGGGCAGTAGTGGGTGGCCACGTCCGCCATGACGGACGGGCGCTGGAACACGATGTTTTCGCTCATGAGCGTTCTCCGGCGCAGGCCTTGGCGATGGCTTCTTCGAATTCGTCGGGCGTGGGCAGGTTGCCGGGGAGCGCGCCGAAGAAATCGGAGTCGGCGACGCCCCGGACGGCCAGGCGCACGTCGTCGACCATCTGGCCCATGTTGTGTTCGATGGTCAGGAAGCGTTTGCCGGCCTGGGCAAGCTCGCGCAGCACGGCGGAGGGGAAGGGGTAGAGGGTGACGGGCCGCACGAGCCCCACCTTGAGCCCCTTGGCGCGCAGCTTGCGCACGGCGGACTTGGCGATGCGTCCGATGGAGCCGAAGGCCACCACCACGAGGTCGGCGTCTTCGGTGAGGAAGCAGTCGGCGCGGGCGAGGCTCTGCAGGGCCTGGTACTTGTCCTGGAGGAGCAGGTTGTGCCGGGCCAGGGTGCCCTCTGCCAGGCGCAGGGAGCGGATGATGCGCGCGGGGCGTCCGGCCGCGCCGGAGAGCCGCCAGTCCTGCCCTTCGGCGGGGTCGGCGGGGCGGGGGGCGCGGCGGGTGAGGGGTTCCTTCATCTGGCCCAGGATGGCGTCGCCCACGATGAGCACGGGGGTGCGGTGCTCGAAGGCCCAGTCGAAGGCCTCGCGGGTGAGCTCATAGGCCTCCTGGCAGGAGGCCGGGGCCAGGCAGGGGGTGCGGTAGTCGCCGTGGCCGCCGCCCCGGGTGGACTGGTAGTAGTCGGCCTGGGCGGTGTTGATGTCTCCCAGGCCCGGGCCGCCGCGCATCATGTTCACGATGACGCAGGGCAGCTCGCTGCCGGCCAGGTAGGAGATGCCCTCCTGCATGAGCGAGATGCCGGGGCTGGAGGATGTGGTCATGGCGCGCACGCCCATGGCGGCCGCGCCCAGCACCATGTTGATGGAGGCCACTTCGCTCTCGGCCTGCACGAAGGCCCCGCCCGCCTCGGGCAGGTGTTCGCACATGTATTCGGGGATCTCGTTCTGGGGCGTGATGGGGTAGCCGAAATAGGCCTTGAGCCCGGCGTCGATGGCGCCCATGGCCACGGCCTCGTTGCCTTTCACGAAGATGCGCTCGCTCTTCATCGGGCGGCCTCCTTTCCGGGCTTCTTGGTGCGGAAGACCGTGATGGCGATGTCCGGGCAGGTCTGGGCGCAGGCGGTGCAGCCGGTGCAGGAGGGGAGGCGCTCGGGGTCGGCCTCCACGACCTTGTAGCCCTGGGGATTGATCCGGCTGGACACCCGGATGATCTCCTCGGGGCAGACGGCGGTGCACAGCAGGCAGCCTTTGCAGCGCACCTCGTCGATGACGATTCTCGACATGGGTTTCTCCGTGGGTGCTGGTCCCTGATCTAGCGGATGAGCATGGCGTCGCCGTACGAGAAGAAGCGGAAGCGCTCGCGCACGGCGCGGGCGTAGGCGGAAAGAACGGCGTCCGTGCCTGCCAGGGCGCAAACCATAATCACTAGGCTTGAGCGCGGCAAATGAAAATTGGTCAGCAGTCCGTCCAGGACGGCGAAGGAGTAGCCGGGGCGGATGAAGATGTCTGTTTCGCCCGCGAAGGGGCGGATTTCGCCGCAGACCCGGAAGGCCCCCTCCAGGGCGCGGGCCGAGGTGGTGCCCACGGCGATGACCGGGCGTCCCTGTCCCTTCGCCAGGAGAACGGCGCGGGCGGTCTCCTCGGGGATTTCGGCCCATTCGGCGTGCATGCGGTGGTCGCGGATGTCCGTGGCGCGCACGGGGCTGAAGGTTCCGTAGCCCACGTGGAGCGTGGCCTCGGCCCAGCCGAAGCCCCGGGCCTCCAGGGCGGCGCGCACCTCGGGGGTGAAGTGCAGCCCGGCGGTGGGCGCGGCGGCGGAGCCCTGCTTGTCCGGGCGCGAGTGGAGCGTCTGGTAGCGTTCGCGGTCGGCCGCCGCGTCCGGTCGGCGGATGTAGGGGGGCAGGGGGATGTGCCCGATGCGCTCGAAGAGGGCCTGCAGGTCGCCCCGGAAGCGCAGGGTCACGCGGCAGCGCCCGAAGTCGCCGCGCTCCAGCACGCGCACGGTCAGGTCCGGGTCGAAGGCCAGCTCCTGGCCGGGCCTGGGCTTCTTGGAGGCGCGCAGCAGGGCCTGGGCCTGGGCCTCGCGCCAGCCGTCCTGCGCCTCATGGACTTCCAGCAGCGGCAGGGGCGTGAGCAGGAGCATCTCCACGGCCCCGCCCGTGGGCTTTGAGGCCTTGAGGCGCGCGGGGAGCACGCGCGTGTTGTTGGCCACCAGGAGCGCGCCGGGGGGCAGGAGGTCGGGCAGCTCTGCGAAGCGGGCCAGGGAGGTCTCGCCCGTGGCGCGCTCCAGCGTCATCAGCCGCGAGGCGTCGCGCCGCCCGGCCGGGGCCTGGGCGATGAGCTCTTCCGGGAGGTGGAAGTCGAAGGTGTCGAGGCCGGTGCGGTTCAAAGGGTGCGGTTCGGCGGGCGCGGATCAGCGGGTGCGGATCAGGCCGAAGCGGACGATCCAGTAGATGGCGGAGACGCCGTCCTTCCAGCCGATCTTCTTGCCTTCCTCGTAGGTGCGTCCGTAGTAGGAGACCGGCACCTCGTAGATGCGCGCCTTCATGCGGGCGATCTTGGCCGTGAGTTCGGGCTCGATGCCGAAGCGGTCGCAGACGAGGGTCATGCGCTGGAGATGCTCGCGGCGGAACACCTTGTAGCACACCTCCATGTCCGTGAGGTTGAGCCCGGTGAACACGTTGGAGAGCAGGGTGAGGAAGCGGTTGGCCAGGTAGTGCCAGAAGTAGAGCACCCGGTGCGTGCCGCCCAGGAAGCGCGAGCCGAACACGGCGTCGGCCCGGCCCATGCGGATGGGGGCCAGCAGGTGCGGGTAGTCGGCGGGGTCGTACTCCAGGTCGGCGTCCTGGATGAGCACCAGGTCCTTGGTGGCGGCCCGGAAGGCGGTGCGCAGGGCCGCGCCCTTGCCCTGGTTGCGGTCGTGGAAGAGCACCTGGAGCTTTTCCCGGCCCTGGAGGGAGCGCAGGATGTCGCGGGTTCCGTCGGTGGAGTGGTCGTCCACCAGGACGATCTCGTCCACTTCGGGCTGTTCCAGCACGCGGTCGACGATCTCCAGGATGGTGTTGCGCTCGTTGTAGACGGGGATCACCACGGAGAGGGTGGGACGCTGGGTGCTCATGGGCCGGGTTTATGGGGCAATCCCGGGAGCCCGTCAAGGGCGCAGCGCGCGCCCGGCCTTGCCAATGCGCCCAGGCGTGCTAGAAGGGAAAAAACGTTCCTCCCGGAGTGCCCATGAGCCACGACGCCCCGCAGTCGTCCGCCGTCAAGTCGTTGGTGATCGTCATCCTGCTGCTCGTGGTGGCGGTGCAGGGCTGGTTCCTCTGGCGCGGCGGGGAGCCCCCGGCTCCGGCTCCGGCTGCCCCCGAGGCGGCAAAGCCCCAGGCCCCCGCGGCCGAGGCCCCCAGGCCCGCGCCCGTCAGGCCCGAGGCCCCCGGGAACGAAGCCCCCGCCCCGGGCGAGGCCGTGGAGGTGGCGGTGTTCCGCCACAACCCGAACCGCCCCGGCGAGGTGATCGTCTCCTTCACCAGGCCCGTGGGCGAGGCCGAATCCTCGGGGCCGCTGGTCCAGGCTCCGTTCCGCATCGAACCCGACGTGCCCGGCGTGTGGCACTGGGCAGGCCCCTACATCCTGCGCTTCACGGCCCAGGACAAGAAGGGCGTCGACCCCGCCCGCACCTACGCCTTCACCGCCGTGCCCGAGGCCATCCTGCCCAAGGGCGGCAAGCTGGGCGGGCGCACGCAGTTCAGCGTGCGTCCCGCGCCCCTGGCCGTGCACCGCTTCGCCGCCGAGCCCGACCCCGTGCCCGGCAAGCCTGGACTCTACGTGGTGCGCGGCTCCGTGAGCTTCTCGCGCCAGATGCAGCCCCGGGACATGGAGAAGGCCCTGCGCCTGGTGGACCCCCGCCTGGGCCCCGACAAGCCCGTGCCCCTGCACATCCTCCTGGACCAGGAGGGAACGACCCCCGTGGTGCGCTTCGAGTCCGACCCCGTGCAGGCCGACGAGAAGACGCGCATGTTCACCCTGCTGGTGGACAAGGACGCCACCCGCTCCGACGAGGGCTTCGTGCTGGACCAGACCCAGGCCTACGCCTTCCCGGTGGTCCACGCCTCCGTGCTCAAGCCGCGCGACCCCGGCGCGTGGGAGGAATACCGCAAGGGCTTCCGCCTGAACTTCTCCGCCAAGGTGGACCCCGACGCCCTGCGCGAGCAGGCCCGCTTCGAGCCCCCCCTGGAGGGCGCGGGCTTCTCGCGCGACGAGGAGGGCCTGTGGGTCTCGGGCAATTTCCGCTACGGCGTGCGCTACGCCCTCGTGCTGCCCCAGGGCTTCGCGGCCGCCGACGGCGCGAAGCTGGAGCGCGAGGCGCGCGTCCCCCTGGCCGTGCCCGACCAGAAGCCCACGGCGCGCTTCGCCAATCCGGGCGTGTTCCTGCCCAAGAGCGGCGCGGGCAAGGTGGCCCTGGAGACCGTGAACCTCAAGGCCGCCAAGCTGCGCGTGGAGCGCGTCTTCCGCAACAACATCTTCTTCGCCCTCAACTACTACGGCGAGCAGGCCTTCGACGACGACGGCGGCTACGGCGAGGTGCTCCCCTACCTGGGCGACGCCGTGGCCGAGGAGGACTTCAAGTTCCAAAGCCCCCGCAACCAGGCCGTGAACACTCCCGTGGACCTGGCCCGGCTCGTGAAGGGCACGGAGCCCGGTCTCTACCGCCTCACCGTGTCCCAGGACGACGGAGAGTCCAGCCCGGCCCAGCGCTGGATGCTCGTCACCGACCTGGGCGTGGCCGCCAAGCGCGGCAAGGACGACCTGCTCGTGTGGGTCAGCTCCTTCAAGGACGTCTCCAGCGTGGCGGGCGCGCGCGTGAAGCTCATCTCCAACCGCAACCAGGTGCTGGCCCAGGGCGTCACGGACGCCAAGGGCGTCTGGCGCGCCAAGGGGCTGGCCGCCCTGCCCGAAGGCACCGAGCCGTACATGATTTCCGTGGAGAAGGACGCCGACTACGCCTTCCTGCTCTTCGACCGCTTCGGCACGGACATGACCGGCCTGGACGTCTCCGGCGTGGAGGTGGCCCAGGCGGGCTACCAGGCCTTCACCTGGGGCGAGCGCGACATCTACCGCCCCGGCGAGACCGTGCGCGGCATAACCGCCGTGCGCGACCCCAAGCTCAAGACCCCGCCGCCCATGCCCCTCAAGCTGGTCTGGAGCGACCCCCAGGGCCGCGAGGCCGCCGTGGAGACCCTGCGCACGGACGCCCAGGGCCTGGCCTCCTTCGCCCGGGCCATGCCCTCCCACGCCCCCACCGGGGCCTGGACCCTGGACGTGCTGGCGGGCGAGGAGCCCATCGGCCAGTACCGCTTCCAGGTGGAGGACTTCCAGCCCGACCGCATCGCCGTGAACGTGCTGCCCCAGGTGGAGCGCGCCGGCCCGGGCCAGGAGCTGGCCTTCAGCGTGCGCGCCGACTACCTCTTCGGAGCGCCCGCCGCCGGGCTGCCCGGCGAGGCCAGCGTGGTGCTCGCCGCCGCGCCCTTCACCCCCAAGGGCTTCGAGGCCTACGCCTTCGGCACAAGCGAGCGCGCCTTCGAAAACGTGAACCTTTTGCGCCAGGAGATCCAGACCGACGCCGAGGGCAAGGCCGCCCTCTCGGCCGCCATCCCCCAGGGGCTCAAGCCCCCGGCGGCGCTCATGGCCGTGGTCACGGCGCGCGTCTCGGAGCACGCCGGGCGCGGCGTGGGCTCG
>NZ_JBZVFJ010000163.1:0-6683 GCF_058402725.1 Fundidesulfovibrio sp.
GGGAGCGATGGCAGGGCCGTTTCGTTCGCCACGCCTGTGAGAAACCCTGGCCGGTCCGGCCCGCCATGCGGCCGGACCGCGAGGACGCGACGCTAGAAGCCCAGGGCCGAAGGCGTGGGCCTCAGGTACCCCTGGCGCATGGCCAGGATGTCCAGGGTCATGGACTCAAGGTCGTCCAGGCCGGGCAGGCTCGGGCGGTCGAACTCCCGGAAATCGGTGGTCTTGATGTAGCCTTTGCAGGTCTCGCAGGTGTCCACGCGGTAGCCGGGCTCCTCTTCGGCCACGAAGAAGCGCAGCTTGCTGGCGTCGCGTTCGTGGCAGTAGGGGCACTGGAGACGGAAGGTGCGGTAGTTGGCCCGGCAGAAGGAGCACGCGTTGCGGCGCACGCCCTCCTTGCCCACCAGGGCCGAATGAAAGGCCAGGCTGCCGCAGACAGGGCAGCTGCCCTGCTCCCAGGTCCTGTCCTGGGGCAGCGTGAGGCTCAGGGCTTCGGCCAGGGCGGTCGCCTGGGGCGTGACGGCGCACTGCGCGAGGAAGTTGAGGGTGCGCGGGGCCTGGGGGGTCCGCGTGGAGAATTCCGCGAAGATCGCCTCGTCCCCGGCCACATAGGCGCGAAGGGCGCGTTCCATGAACTCCCTGCCCTCGCCAAGGACCACCGCAGCCGCCTGCGCCGCCGGTCCGCCGAGGCCGGAAAGCGCACCGGCCAGGTCTGTGAAGAGCCGACCCGCCAGGTCCGTGTCCAGGGGGAAGCGCTCCCTGGGGAGCAGCGAGGCCCCGGCGATCACCTGATCCACCGGGGTCAGCTCTTCAGGGGCATCGGCGCGTGCGGCGGCCTCGACGCGTGCGGCAAGTTGCATGGCCAGCACCTTTTCGGCCAGTCCCAGGAGCGGCGCGGGCAGATGGGGCCTCTTGCGCATCTGTTCCAGCTTGCGGCGGATCAGTTGTTTTTCGCGGTCCACGGTCTCGAACATTGTCACCTCCAACGGTTGCCCGCCTTCTGTAGCTGGATTGACACCATTCGTCCACGCGAAGGGGGCTTGGTTCCTACCTGACACCTTGGGGTTCCCAGGCCAGGGACAGGGCCACCCGCGTGCCGGGTTCGAGCCCCGAGAGCACCTGCACCCGCCCGGAGCCGCGCGTCCCGAAGACGGGTTCCACGGGCCTTGCGCGCCCCTGGCCGTCGTCCACGTAAACCACGCGGCGTCCTCCGCGCTCCACCACCGCCTGGGCGGGAACGCTGAGCACGCCTTTGAGATCTTCCACCAGCACGGCGCACTGCACCGTCATCTCCGGACGCATGATGAGCGACGCCGCCGGGGCCAGACTGGCCATGGCCGGAAAATAAAGGATGCGGTCCACGATTTCTGGCGAGGGGGAGACCCGGTCGATCACCGCGCCGTAGATTTCCTTGGGCCGGAAGGCCTGGAAGAAGCGCACGGGCATGCCCGGCCTGATGCCCGCCGCGTCGGCCTCGTTGACGTAGACGCGCAGCTCCAGAGAGCGAGGATCGATGACCGTGACGATGCTCACGGATTTAAGCTCCGCAACCACCTGCTCGCCTTTCTGGGTGTGCACCTGGCCCACGATGCCGTCGATGGGGCTCTCAACGCGGGTCATGGAGAGGTAGGCGTCGATCTCGTCCACCTTGGCCCGGGCCTCTTCCAGGGCCTTGGCCGCACGCTGGGCGTCGCGGAGGGCCTCGGCGCCCACGCGGTCGAGGCGGGCGCGGCCCTGGGCCACGGACTGGGTGCTGGAGGCCTCGTCGCGCCGGGAGGCCTCCAGATCGTCCTGGTGGATATGGCCCAGGACCGAGAGCTGGCGGCGGCGCTCCAGACGGCGGGCTTCGTAGGCCTGGCGGCTTTTGTCGGCGTCCAGGGAGGCCCCGGCCTCCTCCAGGCGCTTGGCGCGCTGGCCCTCCACGCGCTCCAGTTCGTTGCGCGCGGCCTCCAGGCGGGCCAGGGCCGCCTGGCGCTGGGTCTGGAGCTCGCGGTCGTCCAGCACGGCGAGCAACTGGCCCGCGTGCACCACGTCGCCCGTGCGCACGAAGAGCTCCATCACCTGCCCCTTGAGGCGGCTGCCCACGCGGATCTGTCCGCCGGGGCGCACGCGGATCACCCCCGTGGCGTCCACCACGCGCGCCACATCGCCCACGCCTGCCTCCCCCCACTCCAGCACGCGCGGACCGGCGGGCGGCGGCGCATCGCAGGACGCGAGGCATGCCAGAAGCGCGAAGGCCGCGCCAAGGACGCAGAGGGTGCGCATGGAGGGGCGTCAGGTCACCAGATTGAGGATGCGCCCGCGCCCGGAAAGCTCGTCGGGCAGCCCCGCGCGCGAACCGCCGGGCTGGGAGGGCAGGGACAGCAGGGACGCCTGCCGAGCCGCCGCGCGGCCCTGGGCCGCGCCCTCAAGCACGAGCGCCTCGAGGGAGGGCTCCGCAGGGGGGCGCTCCGCAGGATGCCCCGCCAAGCGGCCGGGGGGGGCGGCCCGGGGGCTGGTCCGCAAGGCCCGGGGTTCGGGATGCGGCCGCCGTGGGCCGGAGGGCGGTGTCCGGGGAGTGGGCCATGCCCCATCATGCCCCGGCCGGGTCTGCTGTGCAAGCGCCCGGAGCCGCATTTCCGAACTGAAGACCGGGCGGACTTGCGCCACGGTCCCTTGCGCGTTATAGGGGGAGACGCGGCGTCGTAACGCCCGGCCCGGAGTCTCCATGTTCCCTTTCCTGCGCACGCTTCGCGAAAAAGACATCAATTCCACCCAGCTGGGCAAGGCGCGCACCTACCGTCTGGCCCGGGGCGACCAGACCATGACCTTCAAGGGCCGCCTCCTGGGCTTCTACCACGCCGAGGGAGACTGCCTGGAGCCCGAGGCCCAGAACAAGACCCACCTGCTGACCATCGCAATCTTCCGCACCAGCGCGCGCTATCTGATCTATTACGTGCTCAACCACGTGAACAACGAGCACATCTCCGGCCGACAGGTGCACATGCACGCCACCCCCGACCTGGACGCCGCCGCCCGCTTCGTGGACGCCATGGCCTACGCCAACCGCAAGAGCTTCGCCCAGGGCGTCCTGGAAGACGCCAGGGCAACCGACGCCTCAACGCCTGGCTGAGGCCCGCGCCGCTGCCCACGTCGCGGCCCCTCGCGGCTTGCTTCCGGGGCCGCCCAGCCCCCCCGCCCCCGACAACAACCCCACTTCCACCTCGCCCGTGGACGTGAGGAAGAACACGCGCCGCCCCTTCCCGCCGCCCGTGTCGACCTGGTAGGGGGTCATGCGATGGCGCGACAGGGCCTCGTAGGCGGCTTCCACGTTCTTGAGCCCCACCCCGCCGCGTTCGTCGACAAGCCCGTTGGAGCCGCCCAGCAGGGTCACCCGCAACGCCCTGGGATTCACCCCCATGCGCTTGTACTCGCGGATCACATGCTCGATGGCCGTGTCCACGAACTTGTAGACGGAGTCTTTCTCCTGGTAGCCGTAATCGTCCCTGCGCGGCAGGAAGGCGTGGAAAAAGGCCCCGACCCCCTTGCCGGGCAGATGGAAGGCCGCCCCGAGGCAGGAGCCCAACACCGTCTGCACCAGCGTCGGCTTCAGGTAGACGCCGCCCTCGGACACCTTCAGATACTGCAAGGCGACTCCGGGATTCTCCGTGAGGATGTCTTTCAGCAATGAATTGTTCCGCTCCTCATGCCCCGCCGAACAAGCCGAACGCATCGTGTAAACCACACCAAAACAGTATGACTTGGTATAGGATTCATACCATGCTGCGTCTCCACTGACAACAACTCACATCCCCCGCGCTCGGGCCCCGCGCTCGGGCCTTGACGCGCACGCCGCCCTCTGGTCTGAGTGGAGGATGATCGTCGCCGCTCCCAGTCTGCGCGCCCTGGTCCTGCTGGCCGTCCTGCCCCTGCTGGCCGCCTGCGCCGCCTCGGGCACCCGCGTCCGGGTGGAAGCCTCGGCTGGCCCCGACGCGCTCGAACCGGCCCATTTCTCCCTGCGCCACGGCCACGCCGACGCCGACCCCGCCGCCCACGAGAACCACCGCCAGCGCGTGGCCCTGGCCAAGGCCCTGGAGGCCCACGGCCACACTCGCGCCGCCTCGCCCGAGCAGTGCGACGTGCTCGTCTCCCTGCGCTTCGGGCTGGTGGCCGAGGAGACCCCCCACCAGGGCGCAGGCCTGGAGCATCTGTTCGTGCTGGACGTGCGCGCCGCGGACGCCCTGGCCGAACGCGCCGGACGCCCCGCCCGGCAACTCTGGCGCGTCACCGCCTCGGCCCACGCCCATGTGGACCAGCGCGAGGCCGTGTTCCGCGCACTCCTGGCCGCCGCAGCGCCGCGCATGGGGAGCAACGGCGAGTGGGATCTGGTGGTGCGGCGCACCCCCGTCACCGGCGAATTCGACGTGTTGCCCGCCCCCTGAGCGCGCCTCCGGGGTCTGGCGCGCCGCCCCCCGATCCTGTAGAAGCCCCCTCATGAACGCTGTCGTCGAGGCCGTGGGCCTGCGCAAACACTTCGGAGAGTTCAAGGCCGTTGACGGCCTGGACCTGCGCGTGGAGCAAGGCCGCATCTTCGGCCTGCTCGGCCCCAACGGCGCGGGCAAGACCTCCACCATCCGCATGATCTACGGCTTCTCGCCCCGCACAGGGGGCGAGCTTCGCGTCTTCGGCCAGGACGTGGCCCTGCACTGGCGCGCCATCCGCGCCCGCCTGGGCGTCTGCCAGCAGGACAACGCCCTGGACCCGGACCTCACCGTGCGCCAGAACCTGCTGGTGTTCGCGGGCTATTTCGCCGTGCCCGGCCGCGAGGCCAAGCGCCGCGCCGACGAGCTGCTCGCCTTCTTCGCCCTGGAGGCCAAGGCCGACGCCGACGTGCGCGACCTCTCCGGCGGCATGGCCCGCCGCCTCATGCTGGCGCGCTCCCTGGTGAACGAGCCCGAACTGCTGATCCTGGACGAGCCCACCACCGGGCTCGACCCCCAGTCGCGGCACCTGCTCTGGGACCGCCTTCGCGACCTGCGCGAGAAAGGCCTGACCATCCTGTTGACCACGCATTACCTGGAAGAGGCCGCCACGCTCTGCGACGAACTGCTCATCATGGACCACGGCAAGGCCCTCACCGGGGGTGCTCCGGCGGACATCGTGGCCTCCCACGCCGGACGGGCCGTGCTGGAGCTGGTGGACCCCGAGGAACGCGCCCGGGCCATGGTCGAGGCCTCGGGCTTCGACGTGGAGGACTTCGGCCGCAGGCTGCTCGTGTTCGCCGACGGCTTCGAGGAACTGGAGACCCTGCGCCGCGCCCTGCCCCCGGGGCAGTCCGTGGCCCGGCCCTCCTCGCTGGAGGACGTGTTTCTGCGCCTCACCGGGAGGGATCTGCGCGAATGAGCCTCTTCGAGAATCTTTCCTGGCGTCTGTGGCGCGTCTGGAGGCGCAACCTGCTGGTGTACCTGCGCACCTGGCAGGTGAACTTCATCCCGCCCCTGGCCGAGCCCGCCCTGTACATCCTGGCCTTCGGGGCCGGGCTGGGGGCCATGGTGGGCGCGGTGCGCGTGGACGGCGTGGAGGTGGGCTACACGGCCTACGTGGCCCCGGGCCTGGTGGCGGCCTCGGTGATGTGGCAGTCGTTCTACGAGAACACCTACGCCTCGTTCGTGCGCATGTACTACCAGAAGACCTTCGACGCCATGCTGGCCACGCCGCTCTCCCTGGAGGACGTGATCACGGCGGAGATCCTCTGGGGGGCCACCAAGGCCGTGGCCGGGACCCTGGTGATGGGGCCCGTGATCGCGGCCTTCGGGCTCATCGACCTGCCGCAGGGGCTCCTGCTCGTGCCGCTCTCGGCGCTGGGGGGGGTGGCCTTCGCCTGCGTGGCCATGTGGATCACCACGCTCACGCCCACCATCGAGATGTTCAACCTGCCCATTTTCCTCTTCGTGACGCCCATGTTCCTCTTCTCTGGGGCCTTCTTCCCGGTGGACGGACTGCCGGCGTGGGCCTCGGGGCTGGCGGAGTTCCTGCCCCTCTACCACCTGACGCGCGCCTGCCGCGCCGCCAGCCTGGGCATGACCGGCCCGGGCGTGCTCTGGAGCGCCCTCTACCTGGCGGGCGTGGCGGCGGTGTTCTACCCGCTGGCCGTGCGGGGCATGCGCAAGAGGCTGGTGCGCTAGATCAGCCCATCACGCGCTTTTCGGTAAGCTCCACGATCTCGCGGGCCTCGGCGAGGTTGGGGTCGCGGTCCTGGGCGGAGCGGGCGGCGTCGTAGGCCTGGTCCCAGCGGCCCATCTGGTAGAGCACCTTGGCCAGGGAGACGTAGGTTTTCGGGTGCGCGCCGAAGGCTTTGAGGGCCTCGCGCAGGAAGGTCTCGGCCTTGGGCAGTTCGCCGATCTGGCGGCAGGCCTCCACGGCAAGGCCGTAGGCCTGGGCGTCCTTGGGGTCGAGCTCCATGGCCTTTTCCGCGAAGGGGATCACGTCGGACTGGAGCCCCGCCTCGGCCAGCATCTTGGCCGCCCGGGTGAAGATGCCCTTTTCGTCGGGGTAGCGTTCGCACACGGTGTTGAGCACGCGCCGCGCCGTGGGCAGGCTCTTCTCCCGCAGGGCCTCGCGCGCCTTGTCGAAGGCCTGCTCGATGCGACCGAATTTGTCCTGCATGGCCGCATCCTTGGCGCTTTTCTCCATGTTCTCCAGGTGCT
>NZ_JBZVFJ010000164.1:0-6198 GCF_058402725.1 Fundidesulfovibrio sp.
AATTACGAATAGTTGGAAGGTCTATTGAGGCGTTTTACCGTGCAGGGGTCTCGACTCTGGAATCTTCATTAAACCTTAACACTTCTAAAAAATTTTTTCCCAGAAAATCATCAAAGTAAAAAACCTGCTTGCTTTGCATTTCAAAAACGGACTGAGCCTCACCAATGCCATCCTGTATGACGATTGGATCAAACCCATCCATAACAGATTCAAGCAACAACTGTTCACCCAGCGATGTCTTCCCCACTCCGGGCTCTCCAGTAACTACTATCACTTTATTTTTCTCTAAGACCTCCCTCGCCTTAACATGCGATGACGTTACGGCATAATGTTTATTCGCTTCGATAGCTCCATCCACAACCTGTCTAGAGACATTATACACTGACGAATGCAAAAACCTCTGCAGTACCACTGAGCTTGCGATCCATAGCTTGTAGTGATTTCGTTCAACTGACGGATGCCTTGCAAGCAAACTATTCAGATCGTGCCTTCCAAGCACATCGCTACTTGTAACAACATATGGACTTAGCGCACTGCAAACCTTTTCTTTATCCATTGGAGACAAAGGGACAGATGTTGCCAAAATATATCTTGACGGCTTCAACTTGTGAAGCTTTTCTAACTCACCGTGCTTTATACTGGCCAGTAAACCTTGAAATCCTGACTCAACATAATGCTTACTCTGAACAATTGCGACACCACCATCCAACTGATAGAATCTACCATCTATTCCTTGATCTTTTCCTGGCTTAAATCTTTCAATTTTTGCCTGAAACTCACCAGACAACAGATCATTCACTAGCATTTCGAATTCAACTGGACTCAAACCCGCGAAATCATAGTTTTGCATATTGTCCTCGTCAATCAATAGCTGTGATCTTTATAATATATATGCAAAGCTGAAAACGGTCAACGACTAGCTAAACACAAATAGCCATGCTCATCTGATGTGGCGCAATACTCATAACATGGGCCGAAGCCCCACTCAGCTGAACTGTGGCAACACATTACCCACTTCGTAGCTAAAACACTTGCCTTTTCCCGCCCAGGCCTTATCTCCCCCCTTTCGATTTCTCTCCCGGAGCCTCAATGAGCGACCACAAAGTCATCCGCATCGAGGGCGCGCGCCAGCACAACCTCAAGAACATCTCCCTGGACATCCCCCGCGACCAGCTGGTGGTCATTTGCGGGCCTTCGGGTTCGGGCAAGTCCACCCTGGCCTTCGACATCGTGTACGCCGAGGGGCAGCGGCGCTACGTGGAATCCCTCTCCGCCTACGCGCGGCAGTTCCTCCCCAAGATGGACAAGCCCCAGGTGGACCTGATCGAGGGCCTCTCGCCGGCCATCTCGCTGGAGCAGCAGTCCGCCACGCGCAACCCCCGCTCCACCGTGGGCACGGTCACCGAAATCTACGACTTCCTGCGCGTGTTCTTCGCCCGCCTGGGCACCCCGCACTGCCCCAAATGCGGCCAGCCCATCGCCGTGCAGACCACCGACCAGATCGTGGACGACATCCTGGCCCTGCCCGAGGGCACCAAGTTCCTCCTGCTGGCCCCCCTGGCCGAACACCAGAAGGGCACCCACGCCGAACGCCTCAAGAAGCTGAAATCACAGGGCTTCGCCCGCGTGCGGATCAACGGCGAGGTCACGCCCCTGGACCCCCTGCCCGAGCTGGACAAGAACAAGCGCCACACCCTGGAACTGGTGGTGGACCGCCTCGTTGCGCGCCCCGACAACCGCAAGCGCCTGGCCGACTCCGTGGAGCTGGCCCTGGCCCAGGGCGGCGAGCGCCTCATCGTCCACGACATGGACAAGGCCCGGGACCGTCCCTTCTCCACCACCTCGGTCTGCGCGGCCTGCAAGGTGAGCGTGCCCCCGCCCTCGCCCCAGCTCTTCTCCTTCAACAGCCCCCAGGGCGCGTGCCCCACCTGCGCGGGCCTGGGCAGCGTGGAATACTTCGAGCCGGACCTCCTGGCCCCCAACAAGGGCCTCTCCCTGGAGCAGGGGGCCATCCTGCCCTGGAAGAACGAGCGCATCCTGGCGCGCTACCGCGAACAACTCGCGGGCCTGGGCAAGCGCCACGGCTTCGCCCTCTCCACGCCCCTCAAGGACTACCCCCCCAAGGCCTGGGACGCCCTCTTCCACGGCGACCAAGACCTCGGCTGGAAGGGCGTGACCGCCCTCATGGAGATGGGCCAGGCCCTGGGCGCCACCTGGCGCGACGAACTCTCGCGCTTCCGCCAGAACAGGCCCTGCCCCGTGTGCCAGGGCGCGCGCCTGCGCCCGGAAAGCCTGGCCGTGCGCATCGACGACTTGAATATTTTTGAGTTCTGCTCGCTGCCCATCGAGCGCGCCCGGGCCTGGATGGACGCCCGCGCCTTCGCCGGGGCAAAAGCCGTGATCGCGGAGCCCCTGGTGAAGGAGCTCTCCCACCGCCTGGGTTTCCTCTCGGGCGTTGGCCTGGACTACCTGAGCCTGGGGCGCAACATGTCCACGCTCTCGGGCGGCGAGGCCCAGCGCATTCGCCTGGCAGGACAACTGGGCTCCGGGCTGGTGGGCGTCACCTACGTGCTGGACGAGCCCTCCATCGGCCTGCACCCGCGCGACAACGAACGCCTCCTGGGCACCCTGCGCATGCTCCAGAAGCGCGGCAACACCGTGCTCGTGGTGGAACACGACGAAGCCACCATCGAAAGCGCCGACCACGTGATCGAACTGGGACCGGGCTCCGGGCTCCTGGGCGGCGAGATCGTGCACCAGGGCGACGTGCGCAGCCTCCTGGAATCCGAGACGCTCACCGGGCGCTACCTGCGCGGCGACCTCTCTATCGCCCGGCCCGGGAAGCGCCGCGAGCCCAAGGGGCATCTGCGGCTCAAGGGGGCGCGCGCCAACAACCTGAAGAACCTGGACGTGTCCATCCCCCTGGGCTGCCTCACCTGCGTCACCGGGCCTTCGGGCTCGGGCAAGAGCTCCCTGGTGGTGGACACGCTTTATAAGCACCTGGCCCTGTCCCAGGGCATCAAGGTGGACCTGCCCGGCCCCGTGGACGGCTTCGAGGGCGCGCAACTCATCGAGAAGATCGTCTCCATCGACCAGACGCCCATCGGGCGCACGCCGCGCTCCAACCCGGCCACCTACACCAAGATCTTCGACGAGATCCGCGACATCTTCGCCGCCACCTCCGACGCCAAGAAGCGCGGCTACAAGCCCGGGCGCTTCAGCTTCAACGTGCGCGGCGGGCGCTGCGAGGCCTGCCAGGGCGACGGCGTGATCACCGTGGAGATGCACTTCCTGCCCGACATCCACGTGACCTGCGAGGTCTGCGGCGGCAGGCGCTACAACCGCGAGACCCTGGAGGTGCGCCACAAGGGGCTCTCCATCGCGGACGTGCTGGACCTGCCCGTGCTGGAGGCGCGCAGGCTCTTCGAGAACTTCCCGCCCCTGGCGCGGCGGCTCGAAATTCTGGAACAGGTGGGCCTGGAATACGTGCGCCTGGGCCAGCCCGCCACCACGCTCTCGGGCGGCGAGGCCCAGCGCATCAAGATCTCGCGGGAGTTGGGCAAGCGCAGCCTGCCGGGCGCGCTCTACATCCTGGACGAGCCCACCACGGGCCTGCACATGCACGAGGTGGGCAAGCTCATCCAGGTGCTGCACCAGCTGGTTGACCGGGGGGCCAGCGTGGTGGTGATCGAACACAACACCGAGGTGATCCTCTCCTCCGACCACGTGATCGACCTGGGCCCCGGCGGCGGCGAATACGGCGGGCGCATCGTCTCCCAGGGCACGCCCGAGCGGATCATGGCCGACCCCGAGTCCGTGACCGGGCGGTTCTTGACGCCGTAGCGGGCCGCCCCTTCGCAGCATGCGCCTTTTCCCGAAATCTTCCTGTTTCCCTGCCTTGTCTCGAAGCGCCGTTGCATCTATCAATGAGGTGACGGTCCTGCCCGCCGGGGCGGCGGGCATGCGGCCGGAAGAACTTCTGCAAGGGTGCGTGGTGGCGTCATGACGGATTATCCAGCGATTTTGGGCGTTTTTTCCCTGCGGCGCAACGAAGAGGTGGGCACGGGCGCGACCCAGGCCCGCCACGACCAGCTGACCTACTGGTACGCCAGGCAGCTCAGCCCCGACGTGGTGGAGATGCAACCCCTCAACGTCTACCATGTTCCCTCGGGCATCAAGAAGCTCTGCCCCCTGGACGAGTTCCTGCGCTCCTACACCCCGGAGCCCCGCTATTACGAGGCCAACACCGTGCCCGCGCTCAACTCGCTGCGGGCCAAGATCGACCAGGGCGAGAAGTTCTTCTCCATGGGCCTCCTGGACGACGCCGAGAAGGCCTTCCTCAAGGCTTTGATGATCGACGAGATGAGCGTGCCCGCCAACTACGGCCTGGGCGACGTGTACTCCGAGCAGAAGGATTTCCAGAAGCTGCGCCGCGTGCTCACGGTGCTCATGGGACTGGACGACGCCTTTTCCGTGGAATACCGCCAGAAGCTCAACACCTTCGGGGTGAACCTGCGCAAGCAGGGGTTCTTCGACGAGTCCATCGCCTTCTTCAACAAGGCCCTGGAGCTGCGCAAGGACGACGAGAACATCTATTTCAACCTGGCCCGCGTGCACTTCGACAAGGGCGAGATCGACAAGTGCATCGGCATCCTGAACATCGCCACCACGCTCAATCCCGAATTCGTGGAGGCGCGGAAGTTCATGCGCTATTGCGAACGCATGACCACGCAGTAGCGCCCTCTCCCTCCCCAGGCGAAAGGCAAGGCCGCTCCGCGTTCGCGGCGCGGCCTTTTTCGGCGTGCTCCAGCCGGAATGGCGAAACCCGGACGCCGGGCGACCGCGCCGACTGACGCGCGCCATGCGCTCCGGCGGTTCTCCGGCGTGGAGAGCGGGATTCGAGCCCGGGCCGAGGGCAGGGGCTCGCGGCAGCCTGCCCGTCAGACCGTGCGACCCTGGGCCGCCAGGTGATGGGAGGAATCGGACCAGGGAACCCGGACGATGAAGCGCGTGCCCACCCCTGGGGCGCTCTCCACCTCCAGCGTGCCGCCGTGGTTGGTGGTGACGATGAAGTAGGACACCGAAAGCCCCAGGCCCGTGCCCACGCCCGGGGGCTTGGTGGTGAAGAAGGGTTCGAACACCTTGCGCCGGACGGCCTCGGACATGCCGGGGCCGTTGTCTTCGATCTCCACGCGCACGCCGCCCGGCTCCGAGCGGGTGCGCAGCACGATGGCGGGGGCGCGCCCTTCCGGCTGGGCGTCGCTCATGGCCTGGGCCGCGTTGCGCAGGATGTTCATGAACACCTGTGCCAACTGACCCTCCACGCAGGCCGCCGGAGGCAGGCCGGGCTCGTAGTCGCGCTCGATGCGAATATGCCTGAAATCGTAGCGTTTCTTGAGGTCGTAGTCCTTGGCGCACAGGGCCAGGGCCTGGTCGAGCACGGCGGCCACGTCGCCCGGGGACGGTTCCGCCCCCTGACGGCAGAAGTCCAGCATGTCCTGGACGATCCTGGTGGCGCGCACGGCCGACTCCCCGATGGAGCCCAGCAGTTCGGGCACCTGGCGGCGCGCGCAGAAGCCGTGCACGCTCTCCAGGGAGCCACCCGCCTCGCGGGCGGCGCTCCGGTTGGTCGGGGTGTCCTTGCCCAGGCGGGCCTGGAGCACCTGCACGCTCTGGATGATGCCCCCCAGCGGGTTGTTGATCTCGTGGGCCATGCCTGCGGCTAGGCCGCCGACGCTCATCATCTTTTCGGTCTGGAGCATCAGTTCCATCATGCGCCGACGCTCGCTCACGTCGGTGAGCGCCCCTGCCATGCGGATCACGCGGCCCGTCCCGTCGCGCAGGGAGGCCCCGCGCCCCAGCGCCCAGCGCCAGGAACCGTCCTGGTGGCGCAGGCGGTGCTCGATCTCGAAGCTGGGCGTCTCGCCTCTGGCGCAACTCTCCAGGGCCTGCTGCACGCGCTCCAGGTCGTCGGGGTGGATGCGGCCGCGCCAGAGGTCCACCTCGTCGGGCTCCTGCCCGGCGAGGCCCACGATCTCCTTCCAGCGCGCCGAAAAATAGACCCGCCCCGTGCGCAGGTCCAGGTCCCAAACGCCGTCGTTGGCCCCGCGCAGGGCCAGGGCGTAGCGCTCCTCGCTCTCGCGCAGGGCGGCCTGGGCCTGTTTGCGCTCGCTCACATCGCGGATCACCGCCAGAACG
>NZ_JBZVFJ010000164.1:6208-6671 GCF_058402725.1 Fundidesulfovibrio sp.
GGTGGCCCCGCTTGCGCTCACCTCCACGTCCAGGAAGGTGCCGTCCTTGCGGCGAAACACCGTCTCGAACACCGCGCGCCCGCCCTGCACGGCCTCGAACTTGCGCCGGATGCCCTCCTCGTCCAGGCCCGCCTCGAACCTGCCCAGGGGCGCACCCGCCACCTCGCCCGGCGCGTAGGAGAGCATGGACGCGAAGCGCGCGTTGGCCTCGGTCAGATTCAGACGCTCGTTCACCACGACGATGCCGTCGCAGCTCAGGTCCAGCAGGGCCTTGCGGCGGTGGATCTCGGCTTCCAGCGTCTGTTGGGAGAGCAGGCGCTCGGCCGCGTCGCGTTCCAGGGCCTGGGCCATGTCGTCCAGGGAGGACGCCAGCCTGCCCAGCACGCCGCGGTTCTCCAGGAGGCCGGAACGGGCGCTATATTCGCCCGCGCCCAGGCGCCCCGCCACCTGCACCAGCCTGGTC
>NZ_JBZVFJ010000165.1:0-6664 GCF_058402725.1 Fundidesulfovibrio sp.
CATCCTGCACGGACACCCGCGCTTCGCGGTGATCCTCTCCATGGACTGCCCCAAGCCGGACTGCCCCGCGCGCGGCCGCTGCCACGTGGAGTGCTCCGAGGCCCGCTTCGTGGCGGACGTGCCCGTGGTGCCGGGCGAGGTGGGCACGGGGCCGAAGGGGCTGGTGAACACCCTGCCCCCGGCCATGAAGGGCCGCCGGGGCGTGATCGTCCACGGGCACGGTCTCTTCGCCGTGGGCGGCGAGGACTTCCGCGCGCCCTTCGCCACGCTCCTGGATGTGGAGAATTTCTGCCGGGAGGAATACTTCCGGCGCGTGGAGGCCCTGGGGGGGCTAGGCCCCGCCCTGCCCGTCCCGGCCCTCGCCCGGCTGGGCCTTGTCCCTTCTGCCCACGGCCCAGCGCACCTGGCGGCACACGCCCATGAGCAGGTTGAACTCCGCGCGCTTCAGGCGGATGCGCTCCACGAAGGAGCGCACGGGGAGCATCCAGTAGTCGGGGTTGTCGGCCTTGAGGAAGTCCACGGCCAGGAGCGTCTCGCGCAGGGCCGCGAAAAGGGACTCGCGCTCGTCGAAGGTGGCCTGGCGCGATCCGGGCTCGGACGCCGCCGGGGCAGGCGCGGCACGGGAGGCCTTGAGGAACTCGTAGAGCACCAGGAGCGCCGCCTGGGCCAGGTTGAGCGAGGTGGCCTCGGCGTCGGTGGGGATGGTCACCAGGCGGGAGCAGACCTTGGTCTCGTCGTTGGTCAGGCCCTTGTCCTCGGGGCCGAAGAGCAGGGCCACGCGCCCACCCTGGCGCAGGGTCTCCACGCCCCGGCGCGCGGCCGTCTCGGCCGTGAGCACGCCCTTGCGCCAGCCTCCGGTGCGGGCCGTTGTTCCGTAGACGGCCTCGTAGGGGGCCAGCGCCTGGGCCAGGTCCGGGACCACGCGCACGGTCTCCAGGATTTCCTGCCCCTTGGCCGTGGCCAGGGCGCGCGCGCGGCCCGGGTCGAAGTCCTGGGGGTCCACCAGCACCAGATCCCGGCAGCCCATGTTGGCCATGGCCCGCGCGGCGCTCCCCACGTTCTCGGAAAATTTCGGGCGAAACAGCACCACTCCAAGGTTGTTCAGCATAGGTCCTCCCGGCGCCGGACCTTTAGCCCCGCGCGGCTTGGCATGCAAGGGCGGCGGTGTTATACGATGGAGAGGGAGGAGCGCATGGCCGTTTCCGAAGACAAGAACATCTATCTCGTTGGTCCGCGAGCCTGCGGCAAGACCACCGTGGGCCGGATGCTGGCCCAGGCCCTGGGCCGCCCCTTCGTGGACCTGGACGACGAATTCGTGGAGACCACCGGACGCACCATCGCCGACGTGGTGGAATCCGAGGGCTGGGACAGTTTCCGGGAGCTGGAGACCACCGTGCTGGCCGCCGTGGCCGCGACGCCCGGCCACGTGGTGGCCACGGGCGGCGGGGCCACGCTCAAGGCGCGCAACCGGGATATCCTGGCCGAAGGCGTGGTGGTCTACCTCCAGGCCGACCCCGAGAAGGTGGTCGAACGCCTCATGGCGGAACTCAAACCCGCCCAGCGCCCCGCCCTGACCGACCTCAACCTCGAGGACGAAGTGCGCAAGACCGTGCGCGAGCGCGAACCCTACTACCTGGCCTGCGCCCACCTGGTGGCCCCGGACCGCCCGCTGGAGGAGCTTGCCGAAAGGCTCGCCCGGGAACTGGCCGCCTGGCCCCACTAGCGGCGCACTTTTGAAAAACATGCGGTTGTTTTTCAAAATGAAAGTCCCTGGTTTCGGCTGCTTGTCTTGACAATCCGCAGGGACGGATTTCGAGGACGCAACACGCGACGCGCATCCGCAAGCGAACCGGCCCGGTGTGGGCCGGAGCCCATAAACCCCCGGCCCAGGCCGGGAGGAGGCCTGCCATGAAAGTGCTCGCTTGCCTCGATCGTTCCGACCAGGCCCCCAGGGTGCTCGAAAACGCCCTGGAACTGGCCACGTGGCAGAAGGCAGAACTGGTCTTCGTCACGGTGGTGGAGGATTTCATCGACTTCGGGGAGGGCATCTCCACGGACTTCCAGGACACGTTGCGCGTCGAGGGCCGGAAGGTCCTGGATCAGGCCCTGGCCAGGGCCAAGGACGCAGGGGTGGCGGCGCGCGCCGTGATGGAAGAAGGCCCGTCGGCGGCCGACGCGATCCTCGAGTTGGCCGAGGTGGAGCGCCCGGACGTGATCGTCATGGGCAGCCGGGCCAAGTCCGGCCTGGACCGTTTCCTGATCGGCAGCGTGGCCAGCAAGGTGGTGACCCACGCCTACTGCTCGGTGCTGGTGCTGCGATGGGGCGAACCGCCCAAGCGCAGCCGGCCCGCCCCCTCCGAGGACGGCTTCCCGGCCTGACCCCTCGCGGAGCTTCCGACTGATCCTCTCTTGAAACCGGCCCCCGCCCCGCCAGGACGGGGGCTGCCGCATTTCACGGGGCCTTGGGCTCGATGACGAAGAACGAGCCCGAGGCCTTGGCCGCCAGGCGACCGGCCGCGTCGCGCACCTGGGCCTCCACGCTCACGATGCGCCGCCCCGCGTGGACCAGTTCGGCCGTGGCCGTAAGCGCGCCCTCCTGCACGGGGCGGAAGTAGCGCACGCTCATCTCCACGGTGGCGGTGCGCCGTCCCGGCTCCAGGTTCGCCAACACCACGTGGGCCATGGCCTCGTCGGCCAGCGCGGCCAGGAGCCCTCCGGCCATCACGCCGCCGCCCTGCACGAACTCGGGCCGGAAGGGCAGTTCCAGCACGGCGCGTTCGCGCTCCAGCGCCACGGGCTTCACGCCCAGGAAGGCGAAGAGGGGGTTGACCGTCTGGCCGGGCCTGCGCACGTCTTCAAGGTAGCTTCGGGGCATGGGGATGGGTCCGTCGGGCGGCCGGGCGAAGCGCCCGGCGCGGGGTCAGTCGTTGCGGAAATCGTCGCCGGAGTGAGGCCGCACGGGCAGGATGAAATAGAAGTTGTTGCCCTGGGGCGTGGGCTCGTAGCCGGACTCGCCGCCGTGCAGGGCCACCACCTCGCGGATGAAGTAGAGGCCGTGGCCCGTGCCGTGCTCGCCCTGGGAGTTCTCGCCCCGGAAGCCCTCGGAAAAGAGCTGGCCGGCCTGGACGGGGACGATGGGCTGGCCCGAGCTGAACACGTTGAACTTGATGCCGTCGTGCCCAGGGGCGAAATGGTTCTTGAGCACCTGCCAGCCGTAGGACATGAACTTGCGCTTGCGCCCGGAGCCGTCGTCCACCTCGCGGGTGTACTTGACCACGTTGGAGAAGAGGTTGGCGTACACCTGGGAGATGAGCCCCATGTCGGCCACCACCTCGATCTCCTGATCGGGCACGCCGCCCATGGAGGTGTCGATCTCGATGCCGCGCTCCTCCAGGCGGGCGCGGTAGCGCTCCACCTGGGGGTCGATCACCTGGCTCTTGAAGTTGCACTTGCGCTTTTCCAGCACATAGCGCCCGGCCTCGAAGTGGCTGGAGCGCAGAAGCGTCTCCAGGAAGAGGCTCGTGTTCTGGTAGTGGCTGAAGATCTCTTTGTACTGGTTGAGTATGGCATTGTAGAAATATTCGACATCCTGCTCCAGGCGCGAAAAATCGAGTGCAAGGCCCTTGTCCAGTTTGAGGCATTCCTCCATGAGCCCGTGGAATTTCTCCTGGTAGGAGCGGATGAGGCCGATGCGCGCCTCCAGTCGTTTGTAGAAAAGCTTGAAGAACATGTTGGGCACGATGACGTTGTGTCCTATGTCCTTCACGAGGTTGCGGATGAACTGGACGTGTTCCTTGTTCTTCAAGCTGATGAAGCGGTTGTGCAACTGGAAGCCGATGCGGTTGGCGTAACGCCCCCAGAAGAGACGGTCGTGCTCGGTGAGCGTGTCCGCAGGGAAGATCTCCAACATGCCGATGGAGTCGCCCTGGGGCTTGAACGGGAGCTGGGAGAGCAGTTCCCGGTTGCCCTTGATGGGAATGCGCAGGTGCCCTTCCTTCACCACGGGCTCCTGGGCGAAACGGATCTCGCCGTCATGGGCAGGGCAGTGGGTGGCGCAGCAGCTCAGCACGTCGTTCTGGCCGTCGATGACGTAGAGGGTGCATTCCAGGTTGAAGAGCGTCTTGGGGATCATGACGCAGAGGGCGTACACGTCCTCGACCTTGGTGAACTCCTGGGCCAGGTCGAAGAAGATGTTCAGGGCCACGCTCTGGAGCTGCGTGAAATTGTAGGCTTTGTAGTTGTCGAGCTTGTCGACGATGCGCCGGGACACGATGTCCAGCCGCGCCAGGTGCTGTTCCTGGGCGTAGCCCGGTCCACCCGGTACGGGCGGGCAGTCGGAAGGGTCCATGGCCGGCTCCTGGCGTGTGCTGGTTCAACCGTTCTGCACAGCATTACACGCCGGAAGCCGCGAACACAAGAAGAAGCCGGGACAATCGGGCGTCGCGCCGCACGGGGTCTTTCAGAGCGTGAGGGTGATCACCGTCTCGCCCGGGGTGAAGCCCTTGAGTTCGCGCAGCATTCCCGCGAGGCCGGAGCGCAGCATGCGCGCCACGAAGGGGTTGAGCCCCAGGGGCACGCCGTTCATGGTCACCGTAATCTCTCCTCCCTGGGCCGTGCAGTCCCCCGGCGCGGCCCGGCCCGCCACGATCTCCACGGCCAGCTCGCGGCAAGAGGCCCGGCCGCAGCCGCCGCAGTCCAGCCCGGGCAGCAGGAAGCCGCGCTCGGTCGCCAGACGGGCGAGCTTTGCGACGTCCCGTTCGGCGGGCACGCCGTCCACGCCCTCGGGACCGTACACGGCCAGGGCTAGGCCGCCCTCCCCCGCGCCCAGTCGCCGCGCCTGGGCCTGGTCGGCCGCGATGACGATGCGCGGCATCACGCCCAGCTCCTTGCCGCCCTCCACCACCACGGTCCGGCTGCCCAGGAGCGCCAGCATGTCGCGCAGGTGCTTCTTCTCCCGCCAGAACACCGCGGACTCGGCCTCGCCGATGGCGGCCGAAGCCACGGCCCGGGCGAGGAGTTTGGCCGTGTCGGTGCCCTGCTTGTCCAGGCCCGCCTGATGGGTGAACTTGAGCGCCGCCGGGGCCAGCCCCATGGCCGAGAGTTCTTCCAGCAGCCCGGCCGCCAGGGTGGTTTTGCCCGTGTCCTTGAAGCCGACGACGTTCACCGCGCGCATGCCGTGTTCTCCGTGGTTGCAGGTTGCAGCCCTTCGAGGGGGGCCAGACGGTACACCTGGTCGCAGCAGGCGTCCAGCCATTCGCCGTCGTGGCTCACCACCACGGCGGTCAGCCCCCGGCGTTCGCGGGCGGCGATCAGGGCCCGGGACACCAGCAGGGAACTCTCGGGGTCCAGGCTTGCGGTGGGTTCGTCGAGCAGGAGCACGCTGGGCGACAGCGACAGGCGCGAGGCCAGGGCCACCCGGCGCGCCTCGCCCCCGGAGAGCTCCCACCACCAGCGGCGCAGGTAGCGCGCGGGATCGAGCCCCACCAGATCCAGGGCCTGGGAGGCCGCATCGCCCACGGACACGCCCCGGGCCTTGAGCCCGTAGACCACGTTGTCCTCCACGCGACGGCGCAGGAGGGCAGGGTCCTGGGGCATGAGCACGGCGGCCCGGCGCAGGGCCACGTCGCCCACGCGTCCGGGTCGTCCCAGGAAGAGCACCCGCCCCTCGTCGGGCGTCAGGAGAAAGGCCAGAATGGAAAGCAGCGTGCTTTTGCCCGCTCCGTTGGGTCCCCGGATGCCCACGATGCGCCCGGCCTCCACGGTGAAGGCGTCGCAGCGCAGGGCAGGCCGCCCCGCGAAGGCGTGGCGCAGGCCCGAAACCTCGTAGACCAGGCTCACCGCGCCCCTCCCCGACGCTTGAGCAGCGCCAGCAACCCGTTGACCGCCATGGAAATGGCCAGGAGCACCATGCCCAGGGCGATGCCCTGGGCGAACTCGCCCTTGCCCGTCTCCAGGGCGATGGCCGTGGTGATGGTGCGCGTGTGCCACTTGATGTTGCCGCCCACCATCATGGCGATGCCCACCTCCGAGACAACGCGCCCGAAGGCGGCCACCACACCGGCCATTACGCCGTGGCGGGCCTCCCAGAGGATGCCCAGGAGCAGCTGGCGGTTGTCCGCGCCCAGGGTGCGCAGGGTCAGGCGCAGGCGGGCGTCCATCTGCTCCACGGCCGATGCCGTGAGGCTCACGAGCATGGGCAGGGCCAGCAGGGCCAGGCCCAGGGCCATGCCCGGCACGGTGAAGAGCAGACCCATCTCTCCGAAGGGACCGCGCCGCGAGAGCAGCGCGTACACCAGAAGCCCGATGACCACCGTGGGAAAGGCCATGAAGGCGTCGGATAGGGTGCGCAGGGCGCGCTTGCCGGGAAACCGGAAATAGCCCAGGCAGAATCCGGCGGGCAGCCCCAGGGCCAGGGCCGCCGCCATGGCCAGGGCCGTGGCCCCCAGGGTGGTGGTCACGGCGGAGAAGGTCTCGGGATCGCCCGAGGCGAGCAGTTCGCCCGCCCGGGCGATTCCGTCGAGAAGATAGCTCATGGATGCGGGCTCCGGGGAGGAGTGCCTCCGCCACTCCAAAAAGTCCCCCTGCTTTTCTGGGTTTGGGGAAAAAAACCGCCTCCCCACCACCCCCCCACCCACCCACACCCCCCCTCCCCCCCCAACCCCCC
>NZ_JBZVFJ010000166.1:0-6529 GCF_058402725.1 Fundidesulfovibrio sp.
GCCGCTGGACCTTGTCGGAGAGCTCGGCCACGTCGGCGGCCAGGGCGTTGGCGGAGCACAGGAGCGCGCACAGGGCGCAAAGCACGCGAAGCGTCATGGGAACCTCTCAGAAACCGGTGTGCCGGATGGCCTGGAACACGGCCTCCACGTCGAGGACGGCGTTCAGATCCGGCGTGAGGGTGTAGGGAACCACGTGGATGTCGTGGCGGAAGAGCACCTGGGTGAAATAGGGGCCAAGGGGGCCGGGAACGGCAAGGCACTTGGCGGCGCGCAGGGTGTGGCGCGAGAGGATGAGCTCCCCGATGGCGCTCTCCAGGGCCTCGGGGGCCAGGGAGTCGCGCACCTGGAACACGGCCTGCACCGCGCCCTCGCCCGAGGCCAGCACGATGTCGCAGCCGGGCGCGGAGCCGAGCTTGCAGCGCAGCTTGCGGGCGTCCACGAATTTCTGGAGCTGTTCCCGGAGACTGCGGGCAACGGCCTCGCGCAGTGGCTGGGCCTGTGCTCCCTCCACGCAGGCGGAGGCCAGGGCGCGCGGGCCGAAGGCGATCCGCGAGCCGGAATCGCCCAGGCCCAGCGCGTTCCATCGCTCGTGGTCGTGGAGGACGCCGACCAGGCGTCGCAGGTGGAAGCCCGCGTCGGGGCTCGCTGCGCTGCACAGGATGAAAGCCTGGAAGGAGCCCGTCATGGGGCCTTCCTGCTGATGGCCGGATGCGTCCGGCGGGGAGCCCGGCTCCTCCAGTTCGTGGATGGTGGGGCCGTGGCCGTGGCGCTCCAGAAAGGCGGCCAGGGATTCCCCGTTGCTTCGTTCGCGCAGGCGACAGGCCACCAGGGCGTCGCCGCCGAAGCGCACGAAGAAGCCCGACTCGCGGGGATCGTAGCTCCCCTGGGCGCGGAAGGTGATCTCGGCGCAGGGCGTGAGCCGGACCGGAAACGCGGGGTCTCCCAGGCCCAGCAGGAGGGTCTCACGGGCCTTGGTGGAGCGCCAGGCGGTCCACAAGCCCAGTTCCGGATTCCAGGTCGCCTCCAGCCTGCGCAAGCCTGCGCCGACGCGCACCTGGGCGGTGAGGGCCTCGCCATCTTTTCTCAAGTGACGCTTGAACGATTCCAGGGCCGCGCGGGCCTGATCCGGTTCGGTGAGGATGCGCATGGGGTCAGTCCCTGCCCTTGAGCACGACGCGGGGCTTGCTGCCGTCGGCCGGTCCCAGCAGGCCGTCGCGCTCCATCTGTTCGATGAATCGGGCCGCACGGTTGAAGCCGATGCGGAAGCGCCGCTGGATGAGCGAGATGGAGGCCTTGCCCTGCTCCATCACGAACTCCAGGGCCTGGGGATAGACGGGATCGGAGAGGGAGTCGCTGCCGTCGTCGCCGCCGCCGATGGCCACGCCCTCGGCCGAGGCCTCCTCCTTCCAGCTTGCCAGGTCCATGAGATAGCTGGGGGCCTGGCGCTCCTTCCAGTACTGCACCACGCGGGCGCTCTCCTCGTCGGAGACGAAGGCCCCGTGCATGCGCACCATCTTGGCCCCGCTGGGCTTGAAGAGCATGTCGCCCTTGCCCAGCAGGTGCTCCGCGCCCACGGTGTCCAGGATGGTGCGCGCGTCGTGGCGGCTCGTCACCTGGAAGGCGATGCGCGTGGGGAAGTTGGCCTTGATGAGCCCCGTGACCACGTCCACGCTGGGGCGCTGGGTGGCCAGGATCAGGTGGATGCCCGCCGCGCGCGCCAACTGGGCCAGGCGCACGATGGAGATCTCCACCTCCTTGGCGGCGGTCATCATCAGGTCGGCCAGCTCGTCGATGATCAGCACCAGGTACGGCAGCGGCTCCACCACCTCCACGTCCGGGCCGGGGTTGGCGGCGAGCTTGGCGGCCTTCTCGTTGAAGCCGTCGATGTTGCGCACGCCCATCTGGGCCATGGCCTCGTAGCGGCGGTCCATCTCTGCCACGCACCAGTCCAGGGCGGACTTGGCCAGGGCCATGTCCGTGACCACGGGGTGCACCAGATGCGGCAGGTCCTGGTACATGGCCAGTTCGATGCGCTTGGGGTCGATGAGCAGGAGCTTCACCTCGTCGGGCTGGGCCTTGTAGAGGATGGAGAGCAGGATGCCGTTGATGCACACGCTCTTGCCCGAACCTGTAGCGCCCGCCACCAGCAGGTGGGGCATGCGGGCCAGATCGGCGGTGAAGGGCTTGCCCTGGATGTCCTTGCCCACGGAGAGCGTCAGGCGGGAGGGCTGCCCCGTGAAGGCCTCCGCTTCCAGGATGTCGCGCAGGTAGACGGTCTGGCGTCGGGCGTTGGGGATCTCCACGCCCACGGTGTCGCGCCCGGGGATGGGGGCTTCGATGCGCACGGCCATGGCCTTCATGGCCAGGGCGATGTCGTTGGAGAGCCCGGCGATGCGGCTGACCTTCACCCCCGGCGCGGGCCTGATCTCGAACATGGTCACCACGGGACCGGGGACCACGCGCACCACTTCGCCCTGGATGCCGAAGTCGGCCAGGCAGGTGACCAGGCTCGCGGCCTGGGAGCGCAGCACGTCGTCGCCGGGGCCCACGGCCTGGGCCGGTGGCTTGGAGAGGAGATCGAGCGAGGGCAGGCCGTCGGGGCGCGGGGCGGGCGCGGGCGTCTTGCGCAAAAGCGGTTTGGCTTTGGGCCGTGCGGTGCGCGATGCCTGGGCCTTGGGCGTGACCACCAGCTCCTCGTCCGGGTCGTGGGCTTCGTGGACTGCGGGCGCGGCTGCGGGGTCCTCGTCCTCGCGCTCCTCTTTTCCCGGGCCGAAGAGGAACCGCCGGACGGTCGGTCCGGCCACGTCCCACACCCCGGCCAGGAAATCCTTCACCTTGAGGAACATCTCCTGCCAGGAGACGCCCAGGAAGAGCTGCACGCTGGCCACGGCCAGGAAGGTGACGGCCAGATAGGTGCCCACGGGGCTCAGAAGCCTCGCGCCCAGGCCGTAGAGGGCGCTGCCGAACCAGCCCCCGCCCTTGACGTGGTTGATGGAGAGCCCCGGGCCGGGCCAGTCCGACCCAAGGGAGACGAGCACCACCACGAAGAGCCCGAAAAGCCCGGACCAGTGGGTGCGGGTGATGCCCATGAGCGGGAAGAGCCTCGCAAGCCCGGAATAGGCGGCCAGTGCGGGCAAGAACCAGCCGGCCAGCCCGAAGAGGTCCACCAGGAGCCCGGAGAGATAGGAGCCGAGGAAGCCCGCCAGGTTGGCGATCTCGCGCCCCGCGATGCGCGTCTGGTTGAGGGTGGGGTCCAGCGGGTGGTGGGTGGCCAGGGCCAGCCCCAGCAGGGCGGCCACGAACAGCCAGCAGACCCCGGCCAGTTCGGTCAGGATCTTCTTGCCTTCGGGCGAGGGGTCTTGGGTGGGTTGTTCTTCCATAGAGCGCGCCAAGGGCCGCGAAGCCCAAGCTCCACGGCCCTTCTAGTCTAATTCGCGCGCGAACGCACTACACGCGGCCCAGGTATTCCCCGGAGCGGGTGTCCACCTTGATTTTCTCGCCCTCGTTGACGAAGAGCGGCACGTTGAGCGTGACGCCCGTGGAGAGGGTGGCGGGTTTGGTGGCCCCGCTCACGGTGTCGCCCTTCACGCCGGGCTCGGTGTGCGTCACTTCCAGCACCACCGAGGCGGGCAGGTCCAGGTCCAGGGCCTTGCCCCGGTACATGAGCATGGTCAGCTCCATGCCGTCCACCAGGAAGCCGCCCTTCTGGCCCAGGGCGCTCTCCTCCACGGAGAACTGCTCGTAGTTCTCCATGTCCATGAACACGAAGCCCGAGGAATCCTTGTAGAGGTACTGCATGGAGCGGGTCTCCATGTCGGGCTTTTCCATCTTCTCGCCGGAGCGGAAGGTGTTCTCCACCGTGCGCCCGTTGAGCATGTTGCGCAGCTTGGTGCGCACGAAGGCCCCGCCCTTGCCGGGCTTGACGTGCTGGAAGTCGACGATTTCGTAGGGAACGCCGTCCAGCTCGATCTTGAGGCCGCGGCGGAAATCGGTGGTGGAAAGCATCGTGTCTCCTTGGATGTCAGCTGTTCTTTTTGAGCCAGTGTTGCCACAAGGCGCAAACCGCGAGGGCATAGCTCATCATGCCGAAACCTGCAATCACTCCGATGCAGTTGCGGCCGATGAGGCTCTGCTGGCGCAGGGGCTGGTCGGTGCGCCCGAAGATGTTGGAAAGATGCACCTCCACGCAGGGCACGCCGATCCAGGCCAGGCAGTCGGCCAGGGCCAGGCTCGTGTGGGTGTAGGCCCCGGCGTTGAGGGCCAGGCCGTCAACGCCGTCCTTGCGGGCGGCTTCCAGGCGGTCGATGATCTGCCCCTCGCCGTTGCCCTGGTAGTGGGAAAGCTCGATGCGCGCCGCCTTCTGGCCCAGCACGGATTCCACCATGCCCGGCAGCGCGTCCATGCCCAGCGATCCGTAGATCTCGGGCTCGCGCACGCCCAGGTTGCCCAGGTTCGGGCCGTTGACGACCAGTATCCGGCAGTTGGTCATGTTCCCCACCTTGCTTTCGCGTGCGATCGCTGTATGCTTGGCGCTCCAAAATCGTTCGTGACGGAATCCCGAACCATGCGCAAGACGTTGCACCTTGAAAAGACCATCTACGGCCAGAACGACCTGACCGTGCCCGAGGCCCCGCAGATCGCCCTGGCCGGGCGCTCCAACGTGGGCAAGTCGAGCCTCCTGAACCGCCTCGCCGGGCGCAAGCAGCTGGCCAAGACCAGCTCCACCCCCGGCAAGACCCAGTCCATCAACCTCTACCGCGTGGACCCCTCGGGCTACTACCTGGTGGACCTGCCCGGCTACGGCTACGCCCGGCGCTCCAAGGAAGAGCGCGCCCGCTGGGCCAAGCTCATCGAGAGATACCTCACCGGCAACGAGCGCCTCCAGGGCGTGGCGGTGCTCATCGACTGCCGCCTGCCGCCCCAGCAGTCCGACCTGGACATGGTGGGCTGGCTGCGCGCCGAGGGCGTGCCCGTGCTCGGCGTGCTCACCAAGGCCGACAAGTGCACCCAGCGCGACCGCCAGGCCCAGAAGGCCCGCTGGGCGGCGCTTTTGGGCGGCAACGCCCCGGTGCTCTTCTCCTCAGTGAGCGGCATGGGCTTCGAGGAACTCTGGCGGCTCTTCGACCAGGCCGTCGGCTTGGCCGATCCCGAAGGCGACGCCCCCGCGCAGCCCGGGGCGGACCTGCAAGACGCCTAGTCCCTGCTGTCTCGCTCCGATCAAGCCCAGGCACGCCCCGGGAAGGCCCCGGAAGGTTCCCGGCCCCCTGCCCTGCCCCGACAAAACCCGGCCCGCCGCCCACGAGACGGCGGGCCGGACGTTTTTCGATCTACGGCATCAGCTCCAGCACCTTGCGCATCACCTCGAAGGCGTCGGCCACATAGAGCACGTCGGCCTTGCCCTGGGCCCAGCCGCACGAGGCGTCCAGGTTCACCGCGCGGCGCTCGCCGATGAAGCGCCAGCCCACGGTGTGGGGCTCTTCGCCGTGGCAGCACGTGGCCAGCCCCTTGGCGTGGCGCGGCGTGGCGCCGGTCTGCCCCACCTGGTGCATGTGCGTGAGGAAGCTCATCACCTGCTGGCCCTCGCCGGAGAGGTCCACCAGGGACTTGGACGTGCCCAGCGAGGCCTGCGCCTTGCCCAGGAACCCCAGGATCAGCTGCTCGGCCTCGGTGAGATGCGCCTGGCCGTCGGCCTGCTTCTTGGTCCAGCCCGCGCCGGCCACGAAGAGCAGCGCCGCGTCGGGGCGGATGGTCTGCTCCTCGGCAGAGGGGCAGATCATGCCCGTCACCTTGGAGCGCACGCCGGCGGGAAGCTCCGGAGCGGCCGCAGCCACCTGGGCCGTGCCGGGCGCTGCCTCGCAGGGCGCGAAGCACCCCGTGGAAAGGGCGACGAACCAGGGGCGCGCGGGACGCGCGATCTCGGCGTACATGCGCTGGCGGTAGTACCAGCGGGTGGCCACGGGCTTGCCGTCCTGCACGGACAGGGCCGTGACGCCCGTGTCGCACACGCCGCCCAGGCGGGCGGCCACGCCGGGCAGCACGCGGCTCACCCGCGAGGTGGCCGCGCCCACCGCCACCGTGGCCCCGGAGGCCTTGCACAGCGCGGCGAAGGCCGCCGCGTCGGTGGCGTAGCGCGGCTGGGCGTATTCGGCCCCGGCCACGCCGTAGAATTCGGCGGCCCCGCATCCGGCCACGGAATCGGCCGCGGCCTGCACGTCCGCGCCCACCAGGCCCACGCACAGGGGCGCGCCCAGCTGTCCGGCCAGCTCCCTGGCGGCCGTCAGGGCCTCCAGGGAAGCCTTGCCCAGGGAACCGTCGCACTCGACGGGGGCGATGAGAAGAACCTTGTCCATAGTGTCCTCCGGCGTTCCGGGCGCTCAGCCCGGGGTGCCAGTATGGTCGTTGTCAGGCCTCCGGCGGGGGGGGGGGGGGGGGGGAAAAAGAAAGAAAGGGGGGGGGGGGGGGGGGGCGGGGGGGGAGGGAGAGGAAGAGGAGAGGAACAGACAGACAGATATGTTATTGCATTTACCTC
>NZ_JBZVFJ010000167.1:0-5706 GCF_058402725.1 Fundidesulfovibrio sp.
CATGGTGGCGCTGATGCCCGCGAAGCTACTTAAAAGTTTTTGAAGGAGAGTCCAGAGAGGAAACTTTTTTCAAAAAGTTTCCTCTCTGGCCGCCGGAGGCATCTTCCGCCTTCGTCACCTCTCTGCTGGAGGCCTCTTCCATGCGCGATTTCGAAGTGCGGCGAATGTTCGACACCATTGCGGGCGGCTACGACATGCAAAACAGCGTGCTCTCGCTGCGCATCGACGTGCTTTGGCGCAAGCGTCTGGCCCGCATGCTCCCCGCGGACCGGCCCATCGTGGTGGCCGACGTGGCGGCGGGCACGGCCGAGGTGTCTCTGGAGATCGTGCGCCAGCGGCCCCTGTCCCGGGTGCTGGGCATCGACTTCACCCCCGCCATGCTGCGCGTCGGCCACGCCAAGCTGGCCCGGCGCGAGCCGCGCGGCCGGGTGCGCCTGGCCGCCGGGGACGCCCGACGCCTGCCCCTGCGCGACGCCAGCGTGGACGCCGTGACCATCGCCTTCGGCATCCGCAACGTGCAGGAACGGGGCGTGGCGCTGGGGGAGTTCTTCCGGGTGCTCCGGCCCGGCGGCCGCCTCCTGGTGCTGGAGTTCTCCCTGCCGGACAGCGCCCTGCTGCGAGCCCTCTACCGCTTCTACTTCGACCGCGTCCTGCCCCCCTTCGGCAACTGGCTCTCGCGCACGGACTACGCCTATTCCTACCTGATGGAATCGGTGCACGCCTTCCCGGATCATCGGACGTTCGCCGCCGAGATACGCGACGCAGGGTTCTCAGGCGTGGAGCAGACGCCCCTCACGGGCGGCATCGCGCGCATCCATTCGGGCGTTCGCCCCGCGTAGCGTCGCGCGCTCACCTGCCGTCCCCGCAGACAAGCCAAGCCGTCAGCTGACCCATCGATTTGTCACAACAACGCGTGCATGCGCCCTTGGCGCGTGACGCGATGCGTCGCCTTTTCCGCCATGGGGTCCCGGTCGTTGCAGCGACACACGGTGGGCTTCTCGCAAAATTATTTTCAGGTGTTTCAGGTTGTTGTCCGGCAGGGCTTGTTGGCGTCGCTCATTGCTGTTGCGCCGGATTGTCCTCCAGAATAGAATTGTTCCAACGTACAAAACCATATGGAGTGAAGCGGAGAGTTGTGCGCTTCCTGTCAACTCAGAAGCAGGGCAACGGCAATCGATATGGAACAGGTGGGCGGTTTTGCAGGATGTTGCGAGGATTTGGAGTCTCAAGTTCGGCGACTTGAAGAGGAACTTGCGGAATCCCGGCGGGAGGCGGCCCGGCACGCCCTGGCCGCCAAACGGCTGGAGGCCGTCACGGCCAATGCCCTGGACGCCATCGTGATGATGGACGCCTCCGGGCGCGCGACCTGCTGGAACAAGGCGGCCGAGCGGATGTTCGGCTGGCGCGAGGACGAAGTGCTCGGGCGCGACGTGCACGGGCTGCTCGCGCCGTCCGGGTCCGCCGAGCGCTACCTGGAGCATGCGGCCCGCTTCCGGGAGACGGGCCAGGGCCCCGCCGTGGGCCGCGTCCTGGAGTTGGAGGCCCGGCGCAGGGACGGCGGAGCGCTCTCCGTGGAACTCACCGTGGCCGCCGTGGACATGGACGGCGAATGGCATGCCCTGGCCGTAGTGCGCGACGTCACGGAGCGCAGGCGCATGGAGGACGCCCTGCGCGTCAGCGAGAGGCGTCTGGCCATGCTGGTGGAGACAGCGGGGGAGGGCATCTGGCAGCTCGACGCGGACCTGCGCACCGTGCATGTGAACGGCAAAATGGCCGGGCTGCTGGGGGTCCCGGCCGAGGCCATGCCCGGCAGAAGCTACTTCGACTTCGTTTTTCCGGAAGACCTGCCGATGGCCCGCGCGAAGATGCGGGAGCGCGCCCGGGGCTTCAGCGACCGCTACGAATTGCGCCTGCGGAGCGCCGACGGAACCGGACTGTGGTTCCTGGTGTCGACCACCGCCCTCATGGGCGAGGCCGGGGGGTTCGAGGGGGTCTTCGGAATGTTCATCGACATCACCGAGCGACGCCGCGTCGAGGAATCCCTGCGCAAGGAGAAGGCCTTCAGCGATGCGCTGGTCAGCAGCGTTCCCGGGCTGTTGTTTCTGTATACCGATTCGGGACGCCTGGTCTTCTGGAACACCCGGACCGAGGCAGCCACGGGGTATGGCCCCGGGGAACTCGGGGGAATGCGCATGGAGGACTGGTTCCGGGGCCTGCCGGAGGAACTGGCCAGGGCGGAAGAGGCCTGGAGGAGCGTGCCCTTCCAGGGCACGGCCGAGCTGGAGACGCGGCTTGTGATGAAGGACGGCACGGTCAGGCCCTACTACCTTACCGCCGTCTCGCTGGAGTTGGAGGGCGAATCCTACCTGACCGGCATCGGCATCGACCTCACGGCCCTGGAGTGCGCCAGGACGGCGCTGGCCGAGCGCGAGGCCGAATTCCGGCTCATCTTCGAGAACAACGCCGACGCCATCGTCTGGGCCGACGCGGAGACCGGTTGTGTCGTGGACTGCAACAGTGCGGCCGAGCGGCTTCTTGAACGCACCCGCCAGGAGCTGATCGGCCTGCCCCAGGCCCGGTTGCATCCCTCGGACAGGGCCGGACAATACGAAGCGGCGTTCAGGGATTTCGTGCAGCAAGGTTTCATGGACCTGCCCGAGGCCGAGGTGGAAACGGCCTCGGGCAGGCGCATTCCCGTGGAGCTTTCCGCCACCGTGGCCGACACCGGCAAGCGCCGCATCGCACAGGGCATCTTCCGCGACGTCACCGCGCGGCGGCAGTCGCGCCAGGAGCTGGAGCGCAACCTGGAAGAGAAGGAGCTGCTCCTGCGCGAGGTGCACCACCGCGTGAAGAACAACCTCCAACTGGTGACGAGCCTGGTGAACCTCCAGTTCGAGGGCTTTAACGCCCCGGGCGCAGCGGAAATGGCCCGCAACGTCAGCGGGCGCATCCGTTCCATGGCCCTGGTGCACGAACAACTCTACCGCTCCGGCGACCTCTCGGGCATCGACATGGCCAGCTATGTGGGAACCCTGGCGGGCGAGCTGACCCGCGTCCACGCGCGCGGCGACAAGCCCCTCGCCCTGCGCCTGGAGGTGGCGCCCACGTTCCTGGGCATCGACGCGGCCATCCCCTGCGGGCTGTTGCTCAACGAGCTGGTCACCAACGCCTGCAAGCACGCCTTCCCGGAGGACGCCTCCGGCGAGCTGGCCGTGCGCCTGTCCATCCGCGAGGGGCTGGCGCGGCTCGTGGTGGAGGACAACGGCAAGGGCCTGGAACACTCCTTCGACATCCGGGACGCGCGCACCCTGGGGTTCACCCTGGTGCAGGCCCTGGTGGACCAGCTGCGCGGAACGCTGGCGGTCGAAACCGGGCCGGGCACGCGCTTCACGGTGTCGTTTCCCCCGCGCTGAACGCGCCGTCGCGCCTTTTCCGGCCTTGACACCACCCCCCTGGCGGGTCATGGAAGGTGGGACCCTCAGCACCCCTAACCTTCGGATATCGCCTATGTTCGTCAACTGGCCGGAACGATTCTTCTGCAACTCCCCCGTGCGCCGCTTCCTCCAGGCCCGGCAGATCCGGCAGTGGCTGGGCATGCGCAAGCCCCCGCAAGACGCCGCCGTGCTGGAGATCGGCTGCGGCAACGGCGCTGGGGCCAGGCTCGTCCTGGAACACTTCCGGCCCCGCTCCCTCACGGCCCTGGACCCGGACCCGGACATGCTGCGCCTGGCCCGCAAACGCCTGGCGGGCACCATCGCCTCCGTGGTGGAGGGCGACGCCCAGCGCCTGCCCTGGGACGACGCCAGCTTCGACGCCGTGGTGAACTTCGGCATCGTCCACCACCTGGAGGACTGGCGCGCCGGGCTGGGAGAGGTGGCCCGCGTGCTGCGCCCGGGCGGGGCCTTCTACATCGAGGAGATCTTTCCAGACCTCTACGCCAGC
This sequence comes from Fundidesulfovibrio sp., assembly GCF_058402725.1. Taxonomy (NCBI): domain Bacteria; kingdom Pseudomonadati; phylum Thermodesulfobacteriota; class Desulfovibrionia; order Desulfovibrionales; family Desulfovibrionaceae; genus Fundidesulfovibrio; species Fundidesulfovibrio sp. The sequence goes on from NZ_JBZVFJ010000167.1 coordinate 3,943, forward strand.
CCCTTCTGGCGGCACGTGGTGGCCCACCCCGTCCACGACCGCTTCCGCGCCCCCGAGTTCAAGGCGGAGCTGGCCCGGCTGGGCCTCGTTCTCCTGCCGGGCTTCCACGAGTCGCGCCTGACCATGCTCGGCGTGGCCGTCAAAAAGGAGGACGCATGACCGACGCCCTGTCCGACCCGGTGTTCCTCTCCCGGCTCCAGTTCGCGGCCACCACCATGTTCCACATCCTCTGGCCGCTCACCACCATCGGCCTTTCGGTGTTCCTGGTGGCCTTGGAGGCTCTCTGGCTCAAGACCGGCGACCCGGACTACTACCGCCACTGCCGTTTCTGGGCGCGCATCTTCGCTGTGGGCTTCGCGGTGGGCGTGGTCAGCGGCATCCCCCTGGAGTTCCAGTTCGGCGCAAACTGGGCGCCCTTTTCCGTGGCGGCGGGCAACTTCTTCGGGCAGGTGCTCTCCTTCGAGGGGGCCATGGCCTTCATGCTGGAGTCGGCGTTCCTCTCCATCATGCTCTTCGGCTGGAAGCGCGTCGGCCCCAAGGCGCACTTCCTCTCCACGGTGCTCGTGTGCTTTGCGGCCTCGCTCTCGGCCTTCTGGATCATGGCCGCCAACTCCTGGATGCAGACCCCGGCCGGGGGCCGCTTCGTGGACGGCGTCTTCCAGCTGGACGACTTCTGGGCCGCCGTGTTCAACCCCGACACCGTGGTCTCCTTCAGCCACATGTGGCTGGCCTGCCTGCAGACCAGCCTCTTCCTGGCGGGCGGCGTGAGCGCCTTCTTCATCTGGCGCGGCCGCCACACGGCCTTCTTCCTGCGCTCCTTCAAGCTGGCCGCCGCCATGGCCCTGGTGGTGGCGCCCCTCCAGGCCCTGGTGGGCGACACCTCCGGCGTGCACATCGGCAGGCTCCAGCCCGCCAAGGTGGCGGCCATCGAGTCCCACTGGGAGACCAACAAGCCGGGACAGGGCGCATCCTGGAACATCATCGCCTGGCCCGACCCCGAGAACGAGCGCAATGCCTTCGAGATCCGCGTGCCCTACGTGCTCTCGCTGCTCATCACCCACACGCCCACCGGGACCGTGCCCGGGCTCAAGGACTTCCCCAAGGACGACCGGCCGCCCATCGTCATCCCCTTCTACGCCTTCCGGGCCATGGTGGGCATCGGCTTCGCCATGGTCGCCCTGGCCCTGGTCACGGTCTGGGCCTGGCGCAAGGGGCTGCTCGATTCGGAGTCCGCGCCGCGCCGGAAGCTCCTGCTGGCGGCCTGGATGGCCATGGCCCCCCTGGGCTACGTGGCGACAGAGATGGGCTGGGCCACCCGCGAGGTGGGCCGCCAGCCCTGGGTGATCTACGGCCTGCTGCGCACGGCCGACGGGGCCTCCATCCTGCCGCCCGAGGCCGTGTGGACCTCCCTGGCCATGTACGGTGCGGTCTACACCATCCTGCCGCTCATGGCTCTCTGGTTCTTCGGCAAGATCCTGGCCAAAGGCCCGGATCTCACCCTCCAACCGCCCAGCGCGGCTCGCTCGGGAGGCTGACCATGGACCACGCCCTCTACGCCGAACTCTGGCTCTGGCTCCTGGCCCTGGCCCTGGCCGCGACGGTGATTCTGGACGGGTTCGACCTGGGCGTGGGCATCCTCTGCCTGCGCGAGCCCGACGAGGACGCCCGCGCCTCCATGATGGCCTCCATCGAGGGCGTCTGGCACGCCAACCAGACCTGGCTCGTGGTGGCGGGCGGCGTGCTTTTCGGGGCCTTCCCCAAGGC
>NZ_JBZVFJ010000167.1:5716-6480 GCF_058402725.1 Fundidesulfovibrio sp.
CGTCGCTCTACCTGCCCGCCGGGTTGCTTCTCCTGGGGCTCATGGCCCGCGGCGTCGGCCTGGAATACCATGCGGAGGGGGCCAACAAGCGCTTCTGGTCCAACCTGTTCGGCTACGGCAGCCTTCTGGTGGCCCTGGCCGAGGGAGCCATGCTGGGCGCGGTGATGCAGGGCCTGCCCATGGAGGGGCATGTGCGCTTCCTCAAACCCTTCGCCTGGCTGGGCCTGGGGGCCTTCGCCGGAGCGGGGGCCATGGCCTGCGTGGCTTCGCTGCTGGGCGCGGCCTGGCTTTCCCGGGCGTCGCTCGCCCACCCCGCCAGGCCCGACGACGTGCTCCGGCTGGCCATGGGCGCGGTGGCCCTGCAATTGACCATGGCCTTCGTGGTTCCGGTTTCGGGGCTGGCGGGCATGGCGGTGTGGGCTGTGGGCCTGTGGTGCCTGCTGCGCGCCGTGCGGGCCTCGGGGATCGGCCCGTTCTGGGGCTGGACGTGGACCGGGGTGCTGCTCTTCCTGGTGGGCTGGCTCTGGGCCATGCGCCCGGAATTCGCCCTGCCGGGACTCACTCCGCTTTCCGCATCGGCCGCCCCCGGTTCGCTACGCATCATGCTCATCGGCTTCGCCGTGGTCACCCCCGTGATCGTCGTCTACACCGTCTACCAGTACAGGGTCTTCCGGGGCCAGGGGGCCTACCAGGACCACGAGTTGCACCACTAGCAGCCTGTTAATGGGATGGACCCGCCCCCCTTGGAGGCATACGACCTCCGG
>NZ_JBZVFJ010000168.1:0-6377 GCF_058402725.1 Fundidesulfovibrio sp.
TTGGCGGGAGAGGTCTGGAGAGGGCAGCGCCCTCTCCAGCTCTTGCTCTTCTCTTCACAGCTTGAGCGCCCGGGCGGCGGCGAGGGTCCTGGCCAGGTCTTCTTCGGTGTGTGCGAAGGAGGTGAAGGCGCACTCGTAGCCCAGGGAGGCCAGATAGACGCCCTGTTCGCGCATCTGCTTGTAGATGGCGGTGTAGACCTTGGCGTCGGAGGTGCGGGCGGTGTCCATGTCCGTCACCGGGGTCTCGGTAAAGTACAGGGTGAAGGCCGAGGCCACCTTGTTGAGCTGCACGGGCACGCCCTTGGAGCGCACGATGGCGGCCAGTTCCTCGGCGAAGGCCCCGGTGCGGGCTTCCAGGGCGTCGTAGTCCTGCCTGGCCAGCTCGCGCAGGTTGGCCAGTCCGGCGGCCATGGCCACGGGGTTGCCCGAGAGGGTTCCGGCCTGGAACACGGGGCCGCAGGGCGAGAGCTTTTCCATGATGTCGCGGCGTCCGCCGTAGGCCCCCACGGGGAAGCCCGCGCCGATGATCTTGCCCAGGGTGGTCAGGTCCGGGCGCACGCCGTAGCGTCCCTGCGCGCCGCCGAGGCTCCAGCGGAAGCCGGTGATCACCTCGTCGAAGATGAGCACGCTGCCGTACTGGTCGCACAGGGCGCGAAGTCCTTCCAGGAAGCCTGGCTTGGGGAGCACCAGGCCCATGTTGCCGGGCGCGGGCTCCACGATGATGGCGGCGATGTCCTTGCCCTTCTCGGCGAAGAGGGCCTTGAGGGCGTCCAGGTTGTTGTAGGGCACCACCAGGGTGTCGGCCACGCAGGCCTTGGGCACGCCCTGGGAGAACGACGTGGGGATGAGCGCCACGCCGGAGCCCGCGGCGGCCAGGAAGGGGTCGGCGTGGCCGTGGTAGCAGCCGTCGAACTTGACCACCAGGTCGCGCCCGGTGAAGCCCCTGGCCAGGCGCAGGGCGCTCATGGTGGCCTCGGTGCCGGAGTTGACCATGCGCACCATCTCCACGGCGGGCATGAGGCGGGCGATTTCCTGGGCCAGGTCCACCTCGGCGGGGCAGGGCGCGCCGAAGCTGGAACCGGCGTCCAGGGCGTCCTTGGCGGCCTGGTGCACCACGGGGTGGGCGTGGCCCAGGAGCATGGGGCCCCAGCTCATGACGTAGTCCACGTACTCGCGGCCGTCCACGTCCACGATCTTGGAGCCGTGCGCCCTGGCGATGAACAGGGGCTCGCTCTCCACGGCGCGGCAGGCGCGGATGGGCGAGTTGACCCCGCCGGGAATGAGTGTCTGGGCCTTGGCGTAGAGCGTGGACGAGAGGGTCATGACGTGGGCTCCTTGGGGAATTTCGGGAGCCCCGTGCATAACCGGAGGGCGCGGCGGGGGCAAGGGGCGCTTGCCGGGGCCGGGAGCAGCGGTGGCGGCCCGGCGCTGCCGCAAGAGCAGCCGGAGGTACGGGGCGGGCCCCGGCGGGATGCTCCGGGTCTAGGCCTTTGCGGGCTCGGCCAGGCAGACCACCGTGCCGTCGGGGTCTGTCACGTACCATTCGCGCATGCCGTAGAAGGCGGTTTCGGGGCCTTTCACGGTGGGCACGGCGTCCTTAAGGCGCGCGTGGAGGGCGTCCAGGTCGTCCACCTGGAGGTAGAGGGTGAAGGCCCCGCCCGTGGGGCGTCCGGCCAGCAGGGGCAGCTCGCCCCCCAGGCTGTCGCGGCGCTGCACCATCACCTCGCAGGAGCCGGAGACAAACTGGGCGTAGACCAGATCGGCCCCGGGCGAGGCCTCCTGGTGGAAGCCGCGCGCGCTGTCCACGCCCATGCGGAAGGTGAAGCCCAGCAGGCCGCACCAGAAGGCGGCCGCGCGGTGGACGTCCTCCACCATGAGGTTGGGGACCACGGAGACGACGGACATGGGGGACCTCCCGGGGCTTCAGGCCACGGCCTGTTTCTGGCCTTCCACCTCGAAGGCGAAGCGGCGCTTGATGGTCTCGTTGATGAGGCGGTTGGTGTCCGTGAACGAAAGTCGGGATTTGATCTCCGAGAAGGGGAAGTCTTCCAGGAGATCGATGAGGGCCGTGTTCACGAAAGACGTGGAGACGCTGGCGACGCCCTTGAAGGAGAGCGTGACCCGCTCGCCCGTGGCCAGGCGCGCCTTGAGCAGGCCATGAAGGGCCTGCCCGCTGTCCGGGGAAGAGCATTCCTCCACGATGTCGAGGATGTTGATCAGTCCCATGAGAATACCTCCTCGTCCTCGGAAGGGGGAGGGATGGTGTCCGTGCGCAGGGTGATGAGCATCAACGTGCCTGGGTACGTCTGGTCTCGTTCCTGCGTCCGTATGCCCACTCCCGAGTCGGTCGGCGTGGCGTTGAGCTGGCCTTTCAGCGAGTGGATGGCCACGCGCCCCTTGTTGTGGACAATAACGTTTTGCAGCAGGGTGTCCAGCCCGGCCCCCCGGTTGCGGGGCGTGGTTTTTGAAGAAACGCCCTGCTCGATGGCCTTGGCGAGGCACTGTCCGTCGGCGAGTCCTTCCAGGCCTGGAACCTTGCGGATGTTGGCCGGGATGCCCACGCCGAAGTCGGCCACGGCGATGCAAACCTCGTGCTCTCTAGGAAAATGCTGCATATGCACCGAGCCGTTCGCCACCCCTGCGTGGTCTATGATGTTGTTGAAAAGCTCGTCGAGGCAGGCGGGGAATTCAGGCAGTTGGGACAGGGTGTCGATGCTCAGCTGATGGTCGAGCCAAGGGACCACCTGATTCATGACCCAGGAATAATAACCGGAGGTTACGAAGAACCGGAAGGGCATCGTCATCTGGCGGCATGCGGAGCCTTCATGGAGTTTCTTCCCGAGAAACGTCTCGAAGAAGAGGCAATCGTCGAGATATCGCCGCGGGTTGTCCTTCATGCCGTCGGTATCGACCCGGAAGCCCGTGAGGCGGACTGTGATCTTGTGAGATAAGAGATACTTGAGTACGTTAGCCAATGCGACGACGCCCTCCGGCTTGATGAACCGGAGGGCGCTGAAGTCGAATTCATAGTCTGCGGCTCGGGGCGCCCCATCGGGCTCCAGAATGCGGGACAGGAAGGAGTAGGCCCCCTCCATGTTGAACTGAGACGGCAAAACAACCCGCATACGTCTCCCCCGATTTCCTGCCGGACGAGGATTCTACCCCCGCACCAGCTCCTTCACCTTCTCCAGGGCCGCGTCGATGCCCGCCGGGTCCGTGCCACCGGCCTGGGCCATGTCGGGCCTGCCGCCGCCGGAGCCGCCCACCAGCGCGGCCACGTCCTTGATCAGGCTCTGGGCCGTGAACTTGCCGTGCAGGTCCTTGCTGACGGCCAGGATGAGCGCCACCTTGCCGTCCTCGCCCGCGCCCGCCAGGCAGGCCACGCCCGAGGGCAGCTTGGAGCGGATGTCGTCCATGGCCTCGCGCAAGGATTTCACGGTGCCGCCGTCCACGCGCGCCGTGAGCACCTTCACCCCGCCGATCTCCTCCACGGAGTCCATGAGGCTCCTGCCCTGGCCCGAGGCCAGCCTGGCCTGGAGCTGCTCCTTGTCCTTGGAGAGCTGCTTGAGTTGCGCCTGCATGGCCTTGAGCTTCTCCACCAGCTCGCCCGGGCGGGCGCGCAGGATCTCGGAGGCCTCGTCCAGCTCGCGGCGCGAGGCCTTGAGCTGGCCCAGCAGGTTCCAGCCGGTGGCCCCCTCGATGCGCCGGACGCCTGCGGCCACGCCGGTCTCGGAGACCACCGTGAAGCCGCCGGCCTGGCCCGTGGCAGCCAGGTGCGTGCCGCCGCAGAGTTCCATGGAGACGCCCGGAACGCTCACCACGCGCACCTCGTCTCCGTACTTCTCGCCGAAGAGGGCCGTGGCCCCCTTGGCCTGGGCGTCGGCCACGGCCATCACTTCCTTTTCCACCGCGATGTCGGTGAGGATGGCCCGGTTGACCTCCTCCTCCACGGCGGCGAGCTCCTCGGGGGTGAGGGCGGAAATGTGCGTGAAGTCGAAACGCAGGCGCTCCGGTCCCACCAGGGACCCGGCCTGCTTCACGTGGTCGCCCAGCACGTTGCGCAGGGCCGAGTGCAGCAGGTGGGTGGCGGTGTGGTTGCGCGCCGTGGCCTGCCGGGACTCCTCGTCCACGTTCAGGCGGGCTTCCTGGTCCAGCAGCAGCTCGCCCTCGTTGACGAAAACCCTGTGCACGGTCAGCTCGGGGCTGGGCTTGAGGGTGTCCAGCACGTCGGCGGAACCGGTCATGGTCTCGGCCGCGCCCTTGTCGCCCAGCTGGCCGCCGGATTCGCCGTAGAAGGGCGAGGCCGCGAACACGGCGAAGCCGCCCTCGCCCTGCACCAGGCGCTCCTGGGGCAGGCCGTCCTCGCCCAGGAGGGCCACCACGCGCGACTCGCCCGAGAGGGTCTCGTAGCCCGTGAAGCGCGACTTCAAGCCCGTTTCAAGAAGCTTCTTGAACTGTCCGCCCAGGTCGGTCTCGCCCGAGCCCTTCCAGGCCTTCTTGGCCCGGGCCTTCTGCTCGCCCATGCAGGCCTTGTAGCCTTCCTCGTCCACGGAGAAGCCCTGCTTGCCCGCCACGTCGGTGATGATGTCCAGGGGGAAGCCGTAGGTGTCGTAGAGCTTGAAGGCGGCCTCGCCGGAGATCACGGAGCTGTTGGCCGCGCGCGCGGCGGCCATCTCCTGCTCCAGGATGTCCAGGCCCTTGTCCAGGGTGTCGGAGAAGCGTTCTTCCTCTTCGCGCACCACGCGGGTCATGAAGTCCATGCCTTCGACCACCTCGGGATACTGCACGCCCATCACGTCCACCACGGTGGGGCAGACGCGGTGCAGGAAGGGGTCCTTCAGGCCCATGAGGCGGCCGAAGCGGAAGGCGCGGCGGATCAGGCGGCGCAGCACGTAGCCCCGGCCCTCGTTGGAGGGCAGGATGGAGTCCGCCACCAGGAAGACCATGGAGCGGCAGTGGTCCGCGATGACGCGCAGCGCAGTGTCGTTGTCCTCGTCGGTCTTGTACTTCACGCCCGCCAGGTCCGCCGTGGCGGCGATGATGGGGCTGAAGAGGTCGGAATCGAAGTTGGAGTACACGCCCTGGCACACGCCCGAGACGCGCTCCAGGCCCATGCCCGTGTCGATGGAGGGGCGGGGCAGGCTCACGCGGTTGCCGGGGGCGATCTGGTCGTACTGCATGAACACGAGGTTCCAGATCTCCAGGAAGCGGTCGCAGTCGCACTTGCCGATGCCGCAGTCCGGGCCGCAGGACATGTGTTCGCCCTGGTCGATGAGGATCTCGGAGCAGGGTCCGCAGGGGCCGGTGTCGCCCATGGACCAGAAGTTGTCCTTCTCGCCCAGGCGGAAGATGCGCTCGGCGGGCACGCCGGCGATCTTCTTCCAGAGGCCGATGGCCTCGTCGTCGTCGCGGAACACCGTGGCGTAGAGCTTTTCCTTGGGGAGCTTCAGCTCGTCGGTGAGGAAGCCCCAGGCCAGGCGGATGGCCTCTTCCTTGAAGTAGTCTCCGAAGGAGAAGTTGCCCAGCATCTCGAAGAAGGTGTGGTGGCGCGCGGTGCGGCCCACGTTCTCCAGGTCGTTGTGCTTGCCGCCCACGCGCAGGCACTTCTGGGAGGTGGCGGCGCGGGAGTAGTCGCGCTTGTCCTGGCCCAGGAAGACCTTCTTGAACTGGACCATGCCCGCGTTGGTGAACAGGAGCGAGGGGTCCTCGCGGGGAACCAGCGAGGAGCTGGCGACCTCGGCGTGGCCGTTGGCGACGAAGTAGTCCAAAAAGGCGCGGCGAATCTGGGTGGCGGTGATCACATGCTCTCCTGGCGGGCGGCGAGGCCCGGAAACGGCAGGGCGCGGACCGTATGGCCCGCGCCTTCGCGGAGCGCTCGCGCGCTTCGCCGAACCGCGTCCGGGATGCTCCCTGGCGTCGTTGTCTTGTCTTTGCGGCGCGTGGCCGGTTTATTCCTTGGCCTCGGGCTCCTTGAGCCCCAGGTGTTCGTGGATCTTGTCCTCGATCTGCTTGCGGATGTCGGCGTGCTCGCGCAAAAACTCGCGCACGTTGTCGCGGCCCTGGCCCAGGCGTTCGGAGCCGTAGGCGAACCACGCGCCCGACTTGTCCACGATGTTCATCTCCACGCCCATGTCGATCAGCTCGCCCTCGCGGGAGATGCCCGTGCCGTAGAGGATGTCGAACAGGGCCTCGCGGAAGGGCGGGGCCACCTTGTTCTTCACCACCTTCACGCGGCAGCGCGAGCCGTAGACCTCTTCCTTGTCCTTGAGCGTCTGGATCTTGCGGATGTCCATGCGCACCGAGGCGTAGAACTTGAGCGCGTTGCCGCCGGTGGTGGTCTCGGGATTGCCGTAGCCGGTCTGGCCGATCTTCATGCG
>NZ_JBZVFJ010000169.1:0-4299 GCF_058402725.1 Fundidesulfovibrio sp.
GCCCGCCAGGGAGACCAGGAAGATCACCACCAGCGCGCCGGAGATGGCCCGTTCGGTCCTGGGGTTCTCCCAGAAGCGGGTCATGGGTTCGAAGAGGTTGGTGGCGGTTTCGTAGAGCGATTGCATGTCCGTGTCCTAGCAGGTTTCAAGGGGTTTGTCCGCCCGGACGATGAACACCGGGTTCAGGGCCGCGAGGCGCTCGTCCCCGGCCAGGGGATGGCCCAGGCTGGCCTGCACCTGGAGCGTGCGCGCGGGCCAGCCCAGGGCTGCGAAGCGCTCCCGCAGGAGCGCCAGGGAGCCCAGGAGCACCACGGCCGCCGCCACGCGCCCGCCGGGGCGCAGCCTGCGGCAGGCCTCGTCCAGCACGGCGGCGCCCTCCCGGGAGCCGACTCCCGGCAAGCCGCCCCCCAGCGAGCCGCCCCCCAGCGAGCCGCCGAGGAAGATGCGCTCCGGGTCCGGCAGGTCCGCGAAGGCCCCCGGGGCCTCGCCCGGCACGGCCCGCACGCTCCAGGCCCCGAAGCGCCGCACGTTGCGCAGGATCATGGCGTGGCGCGCGGGGTCGCGCTCCAAGGCCCACACCTGCCCGGGGCCGGCCAGGGCCGAGGCCTCCACGGCCACCGAGCCGCTGCCCGAGCCCACGTCCCACACGGTCATGCCCGGGGCCAGGCCCAGGGCCGCCAGGGCGCAGGCGCGCACGGGCCACTTGGTGATGAGCCCGCCCTGGCTCTCGTAGTCATCGTCGGACGCGCCCAGTCTCGGCGGCCCCAGGGGGGCCTCCGGGGCGCGGACCACCGCCACGTTGAGCGCCGCGAACCGCTCCCCGGCGGCCTGGTCCGGGGTGAGGCGGCGCACGCGTTCCTCCGGCGAGCCCAGGTTTTCCAGAACGTCCAGGACGGCATCGTCCAGGCCGCGTTCCAGGAGGAGCCGGGCCAGGGCGTCGGGGGCGCTCTGGGGGCCGGTGAGCACGGCGGCGCGGCCGTGGCGGGCCAGGGCGTGGAAGAGGGGGCCGGTGTCGTGGCGGCCGTGCAGCGAGACGGCGGGGAGGTCCTGCCAGGGCAGGCCCAGGCGGGCGCAGGCCGCCTGCACGCTGGCCACGGCCGGGAAGAAGCGCAGGCCGCCCGGGCCGAAGCGCTCCAGGAGCGTGGCCCCGATGCCGTAGAAGAGGGGGTCCCCGTCGGCCAGCACCGCCACGCGCAGGCCCTGGCCGCGCAGCGCCTCCAGGCGGTCCAGGGCCTGGGAGAGGGGGGCCGTGAGGGGCACGCGCTCCCCGGGCAGGCGGGCGAAGCGCGCGAGCAGGCGCGCGCCCCCGGCCAGCGCCTGGGCCGACTCCAGGGCTTCCAGGGCCGCCGGGGCCAGGGGCTCGCCCATGCCCAGGCCGATCACGTAAAGGGGGGGGAGGTCCGACGCAGCGTGCATGCCCTGGCTGTAGGGCCTGCGGCTCCGGCGTAAAGGGGGGAGCTGTTGACGCGCCCCGGGGAGGCGTCCTAGAAACCGGCCCAGGCGCGGAGCCCCGCGTCATCCAGACTTTCCCCAAAGGAACCGCCATGATCAAGCACATCGTCATGTGGACTCTCAAGGACGAGGCCGAAGGCCGCGGCAAGGCCGAGAACGCCAAGAAGATGAAGGAACTCCTGGAGGCCCTGCCCGGCAAGGTCCCCGGAGTGATCGACCTGGAAGTGGCCCTGGGCGGCATCTTCGAGGCCGTGCCCGCCACGGACATCGCCCTCTACACCACCTTCGCCTCCAAGGAAGACCTCAAGGCCTACGCCGTGCACCCCGAGCACCAGGCCGTGGTGGCCTTCATCAAGAGCGTGGCCGCCGAGCGCCGCGTCCTGGACTACGAGCTGTAGCCCTCGACGAGGAGCCCCTCGTCGAACCCGAAACAGACGATGCCCACGCGCGGCGCGTTTTCCGCGCGCCGCGCCCCCGCCTCCAGGAAGCCCCGGGCCGAGGCCAGGGCCTGTTCCAGCACGCGGGCCGCAAAGGCCCCCCGCAGCTCCCCGGGCACGATCTCCAGGGCGTGGCGGGCCGTGTTGGCCGCCGCCACGGCGCGGGCCGCCGCCTGATCCGCCCCGGCCTCGCGGGCCAGGCGAGCCAGCAGGGCGAAGTCCGTGTCGCCCGAGCGGGCGTGGGTGTATGCCTGTCCCTGGGCCATCTTGGCCAGCTTGCCGAAGAAGCAGCCCCAGACGATCTCCTCGAAGCCCAGGCGGGCGGCCTCGCCCAGGGAGTGGGCGAAGAAGTCCGCAGCCTGGACGAAGGCCCGTTCGGGCAGCTCCGGGCGGCGCGCCATGAGCAGGCGCTCGCTGCGCCGCCCCGTGGAGAGGGCCGCCGTGCGGTCCCCGCTGGCGCGGGCCACGGCCAGGCCCGAGTCGATGGTGGCCTGCCAGGCCGCGTGGCTGAAGGGCTTCACGACGCCTTGGGTGCCCAGGATGGAGATGCCCCCCGTGATGCCCAGGCGCGGATTGAGCGTGCGCCGGGCCAGTTCCTCGCCGTGCTCCACCTCCACCCTCAGGCGGACCAGCCCGGTCCGTCCGGTCCCCGCTCCCGGTCCGTCCCCGCCGTCGGCTCCGTCTTCGGTGACGGCCCCGTGTCCGTTCCAGGCCTCGGCCAGGGCCTCGCGCAGGGCGGCCTCGATCTGGGCCAGGGGCGCGGGGTTGATGGCCGCCCGGCCCACGGGCACGGGCAGCCCCGGCAGGGTGACGCGCCCCACGCCGGAGCCGCCTTCCACGACCACGGCCGTCTCCGCGCCGGGCTCGAAGGCGGCCACGCAGCGGATGCGCGCGCCGTGGGTGGCGTCGGGGTCGTCCCCGCCGTCCTTGACCACCTCGGCCCAGGCGGTGCGGCCCGCGAGGCCTGTGCGGTCCACGGGAACCGTCAGGCGTCCGGCCCCCGCGTCGGGGGGCAGGGGGATGTCCGCCGCATCGAGGGCGCGCCCCGTGAGCAGCAGCGTGAGCGCGGCCCTGGCCGCCGCTGCGGCCGCCGAGCCCGTGGTGAAGCCCTGGCGCGGAGCGCCCTGATGATGCCGCCTGGGCACTGCGGTCAGCCCCCGGCGCGGCGCATGGCGTCCGCGAAGGCCGCGGCCAGCCCGGGGTTGGAGGCGAAGTGCAGGTGCACGTAGCTGCCCAGGGCGTTGCCCGCCAGGAAGCCGCCGGGGCCATGCAGCGGCCCCTTGCGCCCGGAGAGGGCGTAGGCCTCGGGGAGGTCCGGGGGGGCCTCCAGGCTGGAATAGTGGAATTCGTGGCCCCGGGCCGTGGTCCCGGCGGGGCCGAGGGGCGTGTCGCGCACGAAGCGGGCCTCGCGGTAGCCCAGGGCGGCGAAGCGCGGCCCCATGCGCGCCGCGCAGGGGAACGCCCCGGCCATGGGCCAGCGCCGCCCGGCGGCGTCCACCAGGGAGTCCATGAGGGCCATGAAGCCGCCGCACTCGGCCAGCACGGGCCGCCCCGTGGCGCAGAAGGCGCGCAGGGACTCCAGCATGGTCCGGTTCTCCGAGAGGGCGGGCGCGTGCAGCTCGGGATAGCCTCCGGGCAGGTAGAGCCCGTGCAGGGCCTCGGGCAGCCGCGCGTCGGCCAGGGGCGAGAAGGGCACGATCTGCGCCCCGGCGGCTTCGAGCCTGCGAAGGTTCTCCTCGTAGACGAAACAGAAGGCGCGGTCCCGGGCCAGGCCCAGGCGCACGCGCCCGGAAGCCGCCGTCGATCCAGACTCCGCCCCGGGCTCCGGAATCGGGGCCTGCGGCGCGTGCTCCGGCAGGAGCGCCAGGAGCCGGTCCAGGTCGATGCCATCCTCCACCCAGTCGGCCAGGCGTTCCAGCCAGCCCGGACGGTGCTCCAGGTCCTCGGCGGTGACCAGCCCCAGGTGACGCGAGGGCAGCGCGAGGGATTCGTCGCGCGCCAGCATCCCCAGCAGGGGGACGCCCGCCCGCTCCAGGGCATCGGCAAGCACCTCGCGATGCCCAGGGCCGCCCACTCGGTTGAGGATCAGGCCCGCCACGCTCAGGCGCGGGTCGAAGCGCGCGTAGCCGGTGGCCAGGGCGGCCACGCTCTGGGCCATGCCGCGCGCGTCGGCCACCAGGGCCACGGACGCGCCCAGGAGCCGGGCCATGTGGGCCGCGCTGCCCAGGTTCTCGGGGCCGCCCGCGCCGTCGAAGAGGCCCATGGCCCCCTCGACGAGGGCCAGGTCCGCCCCGTGGGCGTGGCGGGCCAGCAGGGAGCGGTTGACCCCGGCGGGGAGCATCCAGGAGTCCAGGTTGTGGCTCGTCCGGCCGCAGGCCAGGCGGTGCAGGCCGGGGTCGATAAAGTCCGG
>NZ_JBZVFJ010000169.1:4309-6284 GCF_058402725.1 Fundidesulfovibrio sp.
CACGGCGACGCCGCGACGGGTCAGGGCCGCGAGCAGCCCCAGGGTCACGGAGGTCTTGCCGCACCCGGAGGAGACGCCGGCGACGAGGAGGCTTTTGATCATGGCGGCCCCATGATAGGCCATGGCCCCATGATGGACAAGCACACCGAAAAGCTCCTGCGCGCCGTCCCCGGCATCGGACCGAGCATGGCCCGCGACCTCTGGGACCTGGGCGTGCGCCGCCCGGAGGACCTGGCGGGCCGCGACCCCCTGGAACTGTACGAAAGGCTCGTCGCCCTGCGGGGCGTCCACCAGGACCGCTGCGTGCTCTACGTGTTCCGCTGCGCGGTGTACTTTGCGGAAACGCCGCCCGGGGAGCGCGACCCGGAGCGGCTCAAGTGGTGGAACTGGAAGGATTGACCCGGGCGGCCCGGCTGCCCGTGGAACAGGCTGTCAGCGCCTGCGCTTGAGCCATGCGGCCAGCCCGACGAGCCCGGCGATCCAGCCCAGGCCGCCGGCGATGTCGCGCACGCGGTTGCCCTCGGCCTGGGCGGCCATCCGGGCCAGTTCCAGGCGCAGGGGCGCGAGCTTCTCCTCCACGGCCTTGGCGGCGGCCCGCTCCACCAGGGCCTGAAGGCGCGCCTCGTCCAGGGGAAGGGCCTGGGCCGCCGGGGCGGCGGCCGACCCCGTGGGCGAAGCGGCCTGGGCGGACGCGGCCGGTGCGGGGGGCGTCCGGCCCGGGTCTGCGGCCGCAGCCGTGGCGGCCTGAGGCGCGGCGGCCCCGCCGGAGGCGGCCGACGCCGACGGCGCGACGGCAGGAGTCCGGCCCGTCCCGCCGGGGGAGGGGGCGGCCTGCGCGGCGGGCGGTCCCAGGTCCGCCGCCGTGAGGGTGTAGTCGGCCTGGTGGCCGTCCCCGGCCTTGAGCACCAGGGTCAGGGGCGGGGTAAGGCCCGGGGGCAGTTCCAGGCGGAAGCTGCCGTCCTTGCCGGTTCGCGCCGTGGCTGCCACGCGTCCCGAGGCGTCGCGCAGCTCCACGGGGCAGCCTTGCGCCTTGCTCCCGTTGGCGTAGTAGCCCTCGCCCGCGAGCGCCCCGGCCTCGGCGACGGCGAACACGTTCACCTTGTGGGCCAGGGCCGGGCCGGGCCAGGAGAGAAATGCGGCCGCCAGGAAAGCGGCCGCGAAGATCGTCCGCCCGGCCACGCTACTTGCCCGGCACGGGATGGAAGTAGACCCAGAGCACGCCGCCCAGCTCAACGGCCTTGTCCTTGCCGTCCTTCTTCATCTTGGCGTCGTCGTCGGCAAGCACGGAGAAACCCCACCAGCCCGCCCAGGGCACGGTCCAGGTGAACACGCCGTTGGGGTCGGTCTTCACGGTCTGGGTCACATAGGCGTCGTCGGGGGCCTTGAGCGCGCCGTCCTTGTTGAAAAATTCCACCTCCACCTCGGCGTTGGCCAGGGGCTTGCCCTTGAAGAGCGCCTTGCCCGTGAAGGAATTGCCCGCGTAGAGCGCGAAGGGCTTGGCCAGGGGCACGATCTCCAGCTTGAGGCCCAGGGGCTTGTCCCAGCCTTCGTCGTCGCCCAGGGCGGCCACAACGGTCTTGGTGAGGTGGACGATGAACTTGTCCTCGGCGGGCTCCCAGTAGGGCGGGGGGGTCATGGCGAAGACGTGCACGCCGGGGGTCTTCACGGTCCAGTCGGCCTTCCAGGCCTGCCTGCCGTCCAGGGTGACGGGGGCCAGGGCGGCCGAGATGTCCTGCTTCCTGCCCTTGGCCCACAGCTCCAGTTTGGGTTTTTCCAGGTTCATGCCCTGGTTCTCCATGGGGTGCCAGAAGCGGATGTCCAGGGAGACGGTCTTGGAGCCTTCCTTGGAGACGATGTTCTTGTCCGGCACGGTCATGCCGAAGTGGGCCATGGCCGGGGCGGCCAGGGCCAGCAGGGCCAGGACGGTCAGGACGATCTTGCGCACGGTGCACCTCTTGTGTCACATGAATTTACG
>NZ_JBZVFJ010000170.1:0-6236 GCF_058402725.1 Fundidesulfovibrio sp.
CGAAGCGGTGGGACAGGGCGGGGGAGAATCGTCCGGGATGGAATGTGGCTGCGGAAGCGCGGTCGTCTCAGGACTTGCGCCCGCCTGCGACGAACACCGGGTCGCCCGTGAAGGTCTCGCGGATGTGCGGATCGTCCGCCGGACGCCACCGGTTGCGGTCCGTGAAGGTCCACAGGCCCCCGAAACGCCCGTCGCGCAGCAGAAGATCCAGCACCCAGCCCAGGCGCTCGAAGGGGTGCAGGTCCACCCACAGCGCCGGAACCTTCGTGGGGAACCAGCGGTCGGAAAAGCCGATGACCAGCTCGCCGCCGGGAGCCAGCACCCGGGCGCACTCCGCCACCACCTCGAGGGGATGCGTCAGGTACTCGATGGCGAGCGTGCACACCACCGCCTCGAACGAGGCGTCCGAAAAGGGCAGAAGGGGGCTCTTGTTGAGATCGTGCACCACGCGCCCGGCAAGCAGCGGATTGGCCGCCAGCTCCTGCGCGTTCATGCCCAGGCCCGTCACGTGAAGTCCCGCGCAAGGGTCCAGGTGCGTGCGCCATCCGGCCATCAGGTCCAGCACGCGCGTTCCGGGCCGCACGCGGCGCATCAAGGTTTCGCGCAGCACCAGGGCCGCCCCGGAATCGACGTGGTCCACCAGCCGGGGCGTCTCGTGGAAGAGCGCGTCGTCCGAGGGGTCCAGGCGGGTCATGGCGTCGTCGTCCGCGAAGTCCGTGGGGCTGCCGTCCTCGCGCCGCGCCTGCAAACCCGGACCGCCGTCGCAAAGCTCCTCCATCCAGGAGGAGAGCCGTCCGCCCGTGTCCGAGGACTTGTCGCGCACCTCAAGCACCTGGGCCGTCACGTCCAGGGTGCGCCACGCCAAAGGATGCCCCAGGTCCACGCGCAACAGGGACTCGTCCGCGTGGAGCACGCGGCACGGGCGCGCGTCCTGCGGGTAGACGCCGGGCAGCCCCTCGAAAAAGCCGAGAGGATAGAACCGCCCGGCCCGGGGCGCAACGACCCGGCCCGAGGGCGAACGCCCCCGGAAGGCCCGGCGGGGCAACTCCATCACGCAGCAGACGTCGCGACCTGGCAGGCCGCGCCCCGGCGCGTACGAAGCGCTCGCGCCCTGACCCGCGCCGAGCCCCATGAGAAGATCCTTGAAACCGGGAGGAAAGATGTCTCGCCAGAGATTGGCCTTGCGGGCCAGGAACCGTTCTTCGTGGGTGGCCTCGGCGCTGCGCCAGGCCAGTGTAAACTGGATGGAAGCGTAGGAACCGTCGTGGATCGTGGACACTGTCTCCTTCTTGCTCACCTTGAATTGGGTTCTGGGTTAGACCTGAACACGCCTGGGGTAAGGATAAGACGTCTCCTGGTCGAGTCAAATGGCTCAAACACTGTCCGGTTGTTGTCAGAAGGAACAATCTGTCATAAGCTTCGATACCTTTCGGAAATTTCAGGAGGAGCCGATGGTTTTGCGCGCGACGTGCCTGGCGATCCTCGCGTTGGCCGCACTCTCCGGCTGCCTGGTCTCCCAGGAGGTCGTGGTAGGCTTTTCCGGCCAGCTCACGGGCGTCTCCTCGGACCTGGGCGTGCAGGGCCGCAACGGCGCGCAGCTGGCCGTGGAGGAGATCAACGCCGCGGGCGGAGTGGCCGGAAGGAGGCTCCGGCTTGTGGCCGCCGACGACGGCTACACCCCCGAATCCGCCCTGACCGCCGACCGCGAGCTGCTCGACGCCGGAGCCGTGGCCATCGTGGGCCACATGACCAGCGCCCAGACCATGGCCGTCCTGCCCATGCTGTCGGGGCAGGGCGTGCCCCTCGTCTCGCCCACCACGGCCACGCCGGAGCTAACAGGGCTCATGGACAACTTCTTCCGCGTGATCCCCGAAAGCGCCCGCTGGGCCGCCGCCCTGGCGGACCACGCAGCGCGCCGCCTGCACGTCGGGCGGGTGTTCGTGGCGGGCGACGCCGACAACGCCGCCTACACCCGCACCTTCAACGAGGCCTTCACGGCCCATTTCCAGGCTGCGGGGGGCGAAGTGAAGGGGCGCGAGGAGTTCTCCTCCCGGTCAGGACCGGACTGGACGGCCCTGGCGCGGCGTGTGAAGGCCTCCGGGGCCGAGGCCGTGCTCCTGGCCGCCTCCGCCCGCGACGTGGCGGCCTTCGCCCAGGCGGCGTCCCTCGCGGGGGTCAAACCCTTGATCCTGTGCCCGGCCTGGCCCTACACCCGGGAGATCCTCCTGGCCGGGGGGGCCAGCGTGGACGGCATCCTCTTCGCCACCAGCTACACCGAGGACAACCCCGCTCCCGAGTTCCAGCAGTTCCGCGCCCGCTACGAGGCGCGCTTCGGCTGGCCCCCCAACTTCGCGGCGGCCTTCTCCCACGACGCCGTGCGCCTGCTGGCCGAGGCCCTGCGCGTCACGGACGGCTCGCGCAGGGGGCTCGGGGAGGCCCTGGTCTCTTTGGGCCGGATCAACGGCGTCATGGGGCCGTTCAGCCTGGACGCTTCCGGCGACGTGAACCGCGACGTGATCATCGTCACCATCCGCGAGGGCCGCTTCGTGGCGGTGAGCGGGCAGGGCGGCTAGCATGGAGGCCCAGGACCTTTCGCGCATCATCCAGGGCAGCGTGCTGCGGCGCACCCTGGCGCCCGCGCTGGCGGGGCTGGCGCTCCTGGCGGTGTTTCTGCTCAACCAGCAGAAGGAGGCCGTGGAGGCGCGCAACGCCCAATTCGCGCGCACCATGGCCGTGTATGTGGACAAGCACCTGGACGAGGCCTACCGCGCCCTGGAACGCCTGGCCCCCGAGGTGGGGCAGGGCCAGGGACGCACCCTGCGCGAACTCATGGGCATGCTGCCCTTCTTCAACCGCCTGGTGCTCCTGGACGCGCGGCGCATCGTGCTGGACGCATGGCCCGCAGGCGGGCGCGGCCAGGAGTACCCCGTGCGCCTCGCGGATCAGGAAGGCGGCCGGCTCCTGCTCTCGCGGCCCATCCCGTCCAGCCGGGGGGGCGACATCTCGGTGGTGGTGGCCGTGCGCCTGGCGGGGGGCGGCGTCCTGGCCGCCGAAGTGGACCTGCGCGCCCTCACCGGGCACATGACCGAGCTGGCCGTGGCCATGGGCGGCGATGTGATCGTCTGCGACGGCTACGGCAACCTGGTCTGCCATCCCGACGTGGTGCAGGTGGCGCGCCAGGGCAACATGGGCGATTCGCCGCTCTTTCTGGCCATGAAACGCGGGGCGCGTTCCCTGGTGTACGAGGACAACCGGGTGTTCTATGTGGGGTCCGGGGCCCACGTGTCGGAGATGGGCTGGATGGTCTTCGTGCGCACCCAGGCGCTCAAGGCCCTGGCCCCGGCGGCCCTGCCGGTGTCGGTGGGCGCGGCGGCCATGGCGGCTGCCCTGGTGGGCATCACGCTTTCCCTGCGCGGGAGGCTCACCAAGCACGTGGCGCGGCCCCTGGCGGAGCTTGCCGGGCGGCTCGACGCCCTGGAGCCGGGGGAGGTCTACCGGGCGGGCGCGGCCCCGGCCTTCCGGGAGCTGGGCCGCTTCGAGCAGGCCCTCCAGGAGATGACCGGCCGCATCGCCCAGGGCGATGAACGCCTGAGGGCCTCGCTGGCCGAGAAGGAGGTGCTCCTGCGCGAGATCCACCACCGCGTGAAGAACAACCTCCAGATCATCTCCAGCCTGCTCTACCTCCAGAGCGAGCACATCGACGACCCCAAGACCCTGGAGGCCTTCCTCTCCAGCCGCGAGCGCATCGCCTGCATGGCCCTGGTGCACGAGGCCCTCTACCGTTCGGAGAACCTGGACGACGTCTGGTTCGGGGAGTATGCGCGGCAGCTTGTCTCGCGTCTCATGAGTTCGCTGTGCGCGGGGCCTGAAGTGCACTACACGGTGGAGGCAGGCGACGTGCGCCTGAGCATCGCCCAGGCGGTGCCCCTGGGGCTGATACTCAACGAACTGGTGACCAACGCCATGAAGCACGCCTTTCCCGGCGGCCGGTGCGGCTCGCTGAACCTCCGGGTGCGCCAGGTTGACACCTCCGTGATGCTGGATATAGACGATGACGGGGTTGGTCTCCCGGAGGGGTTCGACCCTGAGACAACGTCCACCTTGGGCATGCAGCTGGTCGTTCAGCTCACCCGCCAGCTGCGGGGCGAATTGATCGTCGGAAAGGGCCGTAAGGGAGCGTCGTTCAGCATCACCTTTCCAATCAAGGAGACGAATCGCCATGTCCGCCCGAGTCATGATCGTTGAAGACGAAGTCATTGCCGCCATGGCCACCGAGAAGATGCTGCGCAAACTGGGCTACGAGGTGTGCGGCAACGTCACCTCCGGCGAGGAGGCTCTGACCCTCTCCGCCGCCCTCTGCCCGGACATCGTGCTCATGGACATCCGCCTGGACGGGCAGCTCGACGGCATCGACACCTCCCTCAGGCTCAAGGACATCTGCGAGGTGGATGTGGTCTTCGTGACCGCCTACTGCGACGACCAGACCCGTTCCCGCGCCCAGGCCGCCAACCCGCGCGCCTTCGTGAGCAAACCCCTCGACATCTTCCAGCTCAAGAGCATCCTGGGCGGCTCCCCGGCCGCCTGCCAATAGAACCGCGCCCCGGGACCCTCCCGCGCCGCATCCCAGGCGTCCCCGGGGGGGCGGCCTGCGTGCGCCTGTCCGCCCGGGCCGCCTCGCCCTGCGCGCGGCCCCGGCCGCATTTCCCGGCTCCCCGCCCTTGGCGTGCGCCCCCTTCGGGCGTACAAGGTCCGAAACCATCGAGGAGCCCCAGCCCATGAGCGAACATGTTGTGATCATCGGCGCGGTGGCGCTCGGCCCCAAGGCCGCCTGCCGCTTCAAGCGCCTGCGCCCCGACGCGCGCGTCACCCTCATCGACCGCGACGCCATCGTCTCCTACGGCGGGTGCGGCATCCCCTATTACATCTCCGGCGACGTTTCCGACCTGCGCGAGCTGCGCACCACCAGCTTCAAGCTCGTGCGCGACGAGAAGTTCTTCCACGACTGCAAGGACATCGAGGTGCTCACCCGCACCGAGGCCCTGGCCATCGACCGCCAGGCCAGAAGCGTGCGCGTGCGCGACCTGGAGTCCGGGACCGAGCGCGACATCGCCTACGACAAGCTCGTGCTGGCCACCGGGGCCAGGCCCCGCCGCCTGGGCATCCCCGGGGAGGATCTCCCCGGCGTGCACGCCGTGGCCAACCTGCGCGACGCCCAGTCCATCCGCGACCGCGTCAGCTCCGGCAAGGCGGGCAAGGTCGTGGTGGTGGGCTCGGGCTTCATCGGGCTGGAGGTGGCCGAGGCCCTGGCCGACATGTGGGGCCTGGAGGTGGCCGTGGTGGAGATCATGGACCACGTGCTGCCGCGCAACGTGAGCCCCGTGCTGGCGCGCATGGCCCAGGCCCACCTGGCGGAGAAGGGCGTGGAGCTGCGCTTCGGCGAAAAGGTGCTGGCCCTGGAGGGCGAGGGCCAGGTGGAGCGCGTAATCACGGACAAGGGCGTGCTGGAGGCCGACCTGGTGGTGCTGGCCGCCGGGGTGATCCCCAACGGCGAACTGGCCCGGGCGGCCGGGCTGGAGGTTTCCCCGCGCGGCGGCGTGCTCGTGGGCGAGACCCTGCGCACCTCGGACCCGGACATCTTCGCCGGGGGCGACTGCGTGGAAATCCGCCATCTGGTCACGGGCAAGACCTTCAACCTGCCCCTGGGCTCCATGGCCAACCGCCAGGGCCGGGTGATCGGCAGCAACCTGGCCGGTGGCAAGGCCGTGTTCCCCGGAGCCGTGGGCTCCTTCGCGGTGAAGGTGTTCGACCGCTTCCTGTGCGGAGCGGGGCTCACGCCCGGGCAGGCCCGCCAGGAGGGCTTCGACGCCCTGGCAGCCCTGGTGATCCAGTTCGACCGGGCGCACTTCTTCCCGGGCAAGGAGCTCATGACCCTGGAACTGACCGTGGACCGCGCCACCCACGCGGTGCTGGGCATCCAGGGCTTCGGCCCTTCGGGGGACGCCCTGGCCGGGCGCGTGGGGGCCGTGGCGGCCCTCATGCAGAAAGGCTGCACCGCCGAGGACCTGTCCATCCTTGAATATCCCTATTCGCCGCCGTTCTCCTCGGCCATGGACATCGTGAACACCGTGGGCACGGTGGCCGAGAACATGCTGGCGGGCATGAACCAGGGCATTTCCTCGGAGGAGTTCACGCGCAGGCTGGAGGAGAACGACGGCTCCTGCTTCTTCCTGGACTGC